>CAVDHX010000001.1:0-4487 GCA_963609095.1 Sphaerochaetaceae bacterium
TTTATTATACACCAAAAAAACACATAAGTTTAAAAACTCATGCGTTTATCCTGGCGAACAAGCAAAAAAATGTCACAATTTTATAAAGCTGTGATATACTTGTATTAGTTAGTAAGTTATTACTACCTATTATTGTTTGTAAGAAAAGTTATTCGACTTCTTCTTCACAGGCACCATTGGGAAATCTGTCCAGACTTTTATAGTCTTGGATTTAATATAGAAAATATCAACTTCTAAAAGAAGTTGGTATTTTTTTGTTGTTAATTAAAGAAAGGACAGGTTTAAATGATTAATATCATAAAGAAAGAATTAGATTTTGATGATCTAGAAGTTATACAAATTTAATTTAGTAGTTATAATAGCAAAGGCGATGATTTAGAGCGATAATTTTATGGTAAAATTATATTAGATGAAAAAATTAATAGATTGGTTAGACACGATTGACTAATTTAGAAAGGAGAAACTTATGAAAAATAATATAATTCAATCAGAGATGGATGTTAAAGGTAGTAAAATTAATGTAGTTAGAGTTGAGGGATACGAATATATATCATTAACAGATTTATCAAAAACTCAAAATGATGAAGCACCAGCAGATGTTGTTAAAAATTGGCTAAGAAATAAAGAAACGATTTTTTTCTAGGTGTATGGGAAGAATTAAATAATGAAAATTTTAAACTGGTCGAATTCGACCAGTTTAAAAATGAAGCAGGAAGACACGCATTTACTATGTCCCCTCAAAAATGAAGCAGGAAGACACGCATTTACTATGTCCCCTCAAAAATGGATTAGGGAAACAAATGCTATTGGTATTATTTCTAAATCTGGTAAATATGGTGGTGGAACTTTTGCAAGAAGTGATATTGCTTTCGAGTTTGCTAGTTGGATTAGTCCTGAATTTAAATTATATTTAATTAAAGAATTTGAAAGATTAAAAAGAAATGAAACATATCAAGAAAAAATTGAATGGCATGCAAATAGACTATTATCTAAACTAAATTATATTGTTCATACTGATGCAATAAAAAAATATATTGTTCCTACTTTAACAGAACAACAAATTAAGTTTGTATATGCAAATGAAGCTGATGTATTAAATGTTGCATTGTTTGGTATGACTGCTAAAGAATGGCGTGAAGATAATCCAGAACTTGCTAAAAATGGAAATATGAGGGATTATACAGATTTACTTCATTTAATAATTTTAAATAATTTAGAAAACACAAATGCAGAATTGATTAGAATGAATATAAAACAACCTGATAGACTTATTCAATTAAACGAATCAGCAAGAAATCAAATGGAAGCTTTAAGAAATAATAAGAATGTTAAGGAATTAGAAGTATTACAACAACAAGTAAATGAAGATAATAAATATTTAATCGAGAGTAAATAAAATACAATAAATGAGTTTTGATAGTTTACATTGGAAATTAGATGTTATATTTGATGAAGATCACTCTAGAAATCATGTTGGAAATTCAATAAACAATCTATCAATATTAAGAAAGATTGTTTTTAACCTTGTTGCATTGGATAATAGTTTTGGAAAAGTTACACTGAGCAAGAAATTAACAAGGTATAGAATTAATCCTAAAAATATTGAAAATCTCATTTTTAGTGTAATTCCAAGCATATCATAAATTACGATTGATGTTTTAAGCGATTGCCATATGAATTTTACCAATATTTCATTCCAAAAAAAGTGTCCAATTCCATTTTTTTAAGTTTTGTGTTAAAGGCCATTGAAAAAATATACTAATTGCTATATAAAGTTTTTAGAAAGAAAACTTAGTTCGTAACTTGCATGTGATTCGCGCCATTATAATAAAAAACTCGAACTTTTAAAGTTTCGAAAGTAATAGATTACTAACAAAAATGTTAGTTTTTTGTTATTTAAAAAAGTGAGCGTGATTATAAATTAACAATTAAATATAAGTGAAGAAATAAAAAATTATTAATTAAAAATTCAAGTGCAACTTTTTAATTAGTAAGAAAGGTGTTTTAGTATAGCTATATAGACGCCATTTTTCTCTAATCAAAAAAACTAATTTGTTTATTTATATTTAACCAACTTTTTTGATTAGCCACTGTTATTTTATCGCCTGGTTCTAATTCTCCAATTAAAAATGGAGAATTAGGATTATGCCTTTTTATGTTTTCTTTTACTAATTCTTGATTCGCATTTGCATAACAATATTTACATAAATGCATACATGAATTATATGCACCTATATCATTTCCCATTAGGCAATTACATTGCCTTCTTTTACTATTTTTTAGTACATTTAGTTTATTTTTAATTGCTTTTTCAATAATTTGTTGACTCATACAACCTGTTATATCTAAACCATAATCTTGCAAATATTCCCTTTCACAGCAGGCATGTATTGTAATATTGTTTTGCTTTCCTATTTTTGAAAATGCTTTTGCAATTTCTATCTGTTCTGCTATAGTTGGCGGTCTTAAATTAGGAGCATTTCTTTTTACTTTTTCATACATATCTAAAAAACTAATAGTACAATCTTCGGTGTATCCGTTTAATTCACTTAATAATTTTTCAAAACATTTAATATGCATATTTACATTAAACTTCTCATTTATAAATATTGGATCATAACGAATTGCAACAGAGTTTTTTCCTAAATGTTCTGATAATTTTTTGAAATCATTAATTACTTGTTTTTTGTTTGGAACATTCATCTCAATATCTTTTCCATAAGGCGTAATTGTAACAAACCAAAATTGTTTATATTTATCCAATTCTGACAGATGAGATATTAAAGGGCGAGGATTTTTAGTACAAAAGGCTAAACAATCAACAACTTCTGGGCTTAAGCTATATTTAGTCACTAGGTTTCTATAATATGGATTTCTGACATATACATAACCATCTTTTATTCTATTCAATAACCATTTAGCATAAAATGCGGGTATATCTGTTCTCATTCCTGTATTTATTATCATTTACAAAACATCCTTTTATTTGTGGAAACTCTATTTCTATATTTTCATCATGGTATGTTGTTTTTAATTCAAAACCATCTATATTATATAATTTTTCATCATAATCATATAT
Organism: Sphaerochaetaceae bacterium; assembly: GCA_963609095.1. Classification (GTDB taxonomy): domain Bacteria; phylum Bacillota_I; class Bacilli_A; order RF39; family UBA660; genus Coprosoma. The sequence goes on from CAVDHX010000001.1 coordinate 3,080, forward strand.
TTCAAAAAATCCTTTAGATAACTCTACTATTTCTTTATTCATTTTTAATTCCTCCTATTTTTTTAATCTATAAGCATTATAACAAGAGATTTTATATATAGAAAATACGCACTTTTTTGTAATATAGTACCTAAAAGTAAGTATTATTGATTTTATTTGTTTTTTTGGTTATAAAAAATTTTTCTTTTATTCCTCAACAGCAATAATTATTTATTGTTTAGTTGGCATATATCTTAAATAAGGCAACTATTTACACATGTAAAAACCTGCTTTTTATGATCAAAAAACAGGCTTTATATTAACAATTTATCCGCACTATATTAACTTATTTCATGTTGTAATGTTCACGAACTTTTTTATTAACTTCTTGATCTATATCTGGATGAGCTTTTAAATAATCTTTAACATTTTCTTTACCTTGTCCAATTTTTTCACCATTATATGCATACCAAGCTCCAGATTTTTGAATAATATCAGCTTGGGATCCTAAATCAATAAGTTCACCTTCATGGGAAATACCAGTGCCATACATAATATCAACTTCACATGATTTAAAAGGTGGAGCCATTTTATTTTTAACAACTTTAACTTTTACCTTATTACCAACAATATCAGTACCCAATTTAATCTGTTCACTTCTTCTTATATCAAGCCTAATAGAAGAATAAAATTTTAAAGCTCTTCCTCCAGGGGTAACTTCTGGATTTCCGTAAGAAATACCAACTTTTTCTCTTAATTGATTAATAAATATAGCAATTGTATTTGTTTTATTAATAACACCAGCTAATTTTCTTAAAGCTTTACTCATCAAACGTGCTTGTAATCCAACTTGTGCATCACCCATTTCACCTTCAATTTCAGCTTTTGGAACTAAAGCGGCCACTGAATCAATTACAATAATACTAATTGCTCCACTTCTAACTAATGCCTCAGTAATTTCTAATGCTTGTTCGCCATTATCAGGTTGTGAAAGTAAAAGTTCATTAATATCAACTCCAAGTCTAGAAGCATACTGTGGATCCAAAGAATTTTCTGCATCAATGAATGCTGCTTTTCCACCAGCTTTTTGTGCTTGAGCAATTGCATGAAGAGCAAAAGTTGTTTTACCACTAGATTCAGGACCAAAAATTTCTATAATTCTTCCTTTTGGATAGCCTCCAATACCTAAAGCAACATCCAAAGCAATACTGCCACTAGAAATAACATCAATTTCACGATGGTCATTATCACCTAATCTCATAACTGAACCCTTACCGAACTGTTTTTCAATATCGGCTAAAACTTGTTTTAAATTATTATTTTCTTCGGCTGTTTTTGCCATTCATTTTCCTCCTTAACTCCTACAAACACATTGTATAATAATTAAAATTCTTTGTCAACAGTTTTGCGAACATTTGTTCAAATAATT
>CAVDHX010000002.1:0-2588 GCA_963609095.1 Sphaerochaetaceae bacterium
TTCTTTCGTACTAAATTTAACTTCTATGTCATTTTCTAGCATTAGATTTACCTCCGATAAATTTTATTCAAGATAATATAAAATTATACAAAAAAACTGCCAAGAAATTAATATTAATTAACTCGACAGTCACTTTTTTAATGTTTAAATTTTAATTAAAATAACACCCCAATTAATTACTAAAATATTGTTTTCCCATAGGCGTTCATTCCTTCAACTGTAATTTTCATAAGCTCTTTACCTATCATAATTGTTTTTTAGCATAATTCTAAATCCCATCTTAATTTTTCATCCTTGTCTTCATTTTCTTCATATACTTCTAACTGAAAAGACAATACTTTCTCATAGCTTTTTTGGAAAACAACGCCTTTACAGCTTTTTATTCTTTCTTATACTAATACTTTTCACAGTTGAGTCATTTATATATACTGATATAACATTCCATGCTAGTAATCACAAACCAATATTAGAACTAATTAATGGGATATTCATATCAATATTTTTTTACAAACTCTTACAATTAGTTTTAATTATATTAGCAACACAAAAACCTATAAATCAGTTTTACCTGTCTTATAGGTTTATTTTTAATTATTTTGCTTTACAAAATATTTTATATTTAATGCACTTAGCATAATTATTATTAATATAACAAGACCACTATAATCATTTTGATTTATTCCTGTTTTTGGAACAGTAACCTGTTCTTGTGGTTGATATATTTTTCCTAATCCAGATGCTAGAAATTGATTGCTAATTTCTTTTTTTAAGATTGTATAGGCTTGAATTATATTTCTTTTTTTGTAACTACATTCTAAATTATATGTTAGAATTTCCTTTGCAAATTCACCTGTAACTTTATATTCTTTTGTGTAATTTGTTTTTTTGTATGTTGCTTCATATAATGGTGATTTTACATATTTTTTTGCTGTTCCAGTTACGGTATATTTTTCGTCAATTACGTTTTTTGCTGTATCACATGTTAATTGATATGTTGTTTTATATGTTTGCTTTGTAACTTCGGCTGTTACTTTATATATTTCTACAATATTACTATCAATTATGATTTTACCATCTGAAGTTACCATTATAGAACTAAATTGTAAATCATAACCGTAACTATGAGAATTGCCACCACATTCATTGTAAGCCTCATTTAAAATACCTGTTATATTTATTGGAATAGTATTTATTGTTTGATCTTGATATGTTAAAGTTCCAACTATTGAGATTGTTGAATTATTTGGAAAACTTAGTCTTCTACTTTCTGATGTGAACTCTAAAGCTAATCCGCCATTAGGATCAGTTGTAGCCTTTGTATTCATTTTTATTACAGAACCGTTTATTTTAACTGAACTAATAGTGATATTTCCAGTTACTACTTTAGATGTTCCATCACTATTTTTGATAGTTACAGAATTTGAAGCAGATATATCAATATGACCATAATTTTGTCGACTATTGTCTAAATCTTTGTTATTATTTAAATTTGTTATAGTTTCAGACGTTATTAAATTTTCATTTGATATTTTTTCAACATTGTATGATAAAATTGTATATCCTTCATTTTCTAAAGTTGCCTTATAATTATCAGCATCTTCTTTACTTGTAAATTCTTTAGTTTTTGTTTCTTTTTCTGTTTGACCTATTACAGTTTGCTTTTCAATTATTTTTTCATTACTAACTGTAAACGCTTGTTTTAAAGCATTTAAACGATTTTCAGCTGCTTCCTTAGTATCAAATTCTTCATTTATTTGATTTGTTTCTATTTTAGTTGTTGATTCATCTTTTACAGTAGCTTGAACCTCGTCATATGTTTTATTTAATGAATCTTTATAATCTAAAGCTTCTTGTTTTGTATTAAATGTTTTATTTATTGAATCTATGATTGTATCTGTAATTTTAGTTCCAACTTCTTTGTATGGATATGGAACCACATTAACTTCATAACCTTGTTTTTCTAATTCTTTTTTATAATCATCTAATTCTTGCGTTGATGTCGATTGTTTTGTTTCTTCTGTTTGATGAGCAATTTGTTTTTCAGCTATTTTTTCATTTCTGACAACAAATTCTTTTTTCAAACTTTCAAGATAATTTTTGGCTGAATCCTCATCTTGAAATGTTTGTTCAAATAGATTATATTCACCTATTTTTTTATTTACGGAAACACTACAAGTATATGAAATCTCATCAGTACTTGATTGTTCTTTTTCTTCTTGTGCCTTCTGTGCTTCACTTTCACTATCAAATTCTTTAGTTTCTTCCTTTCCATCTTCAAATTCTTCTTTTACTTCACCCAAAACTACATCATATTTTGTTTTATCATCTGACTTTTCATTATATTTTTCAATTAGCTTTTTTACATTCTTTTGGTCTTCTGTTCCTGCATCTACTTGTTTTTTTGTTTCGTGGGTAATTTTTTCAATATTAGTAAAAATTATTTCCCCATTTTTAGCATTTACGTAATTTCTGAAATCTTTTACTGCATTTTGTGCTGATATATTATCTTCATAATATTTACTAAATGAGACTTCTAATGTGTTTTCTTTTTTTGTTGTTTTTATATCATCTTTATCAAGGGCATAAAC
>CAVDHX010000003.1:0-5783 GCA_963609095.1 Sphaerochaetaceae bacterium
TCTATCAAGACAAACGGGTAGATATTATATTTACATTTAAAAATGTTACATAAAATTTGTATCAGGCGATAGCTTATGGAACATTTCCAATAGGTATGGAATAACAGTTGATGAACTAAAAAAAATAAATAATTTATCTAGTAATAATTTAATAATAGGACAGACTTTAAAAGTTCCCAGTAACTATAGCTAATAAAACTAAACAACATATATAGGCAAATAATAAGAGAAAGGACATTAAAAGATGTCTTTTTACATGTTACAATATTTAACTATGTATAAAAAGTACGCAAAATATTAAAAAAATATACTTTTTGCAATTAAATAACTAGTTTTGCTAAATTAATGAATTGATAATTTATAAAATAAAACAAGGTAAAGTGAAAAAAAGAAAGTCATCATGACCTTCTAAAATTTAATTATTATCATTTATTTTTAACGAAACAAAGCACCTTTATTAATAAAAAACAACATACTTTTGTAACTTATAGATTTTGCCATTTACTCTTAAATATATATAATATTTTCCTTTAATACCATCTTCACTAATATATCTAGATACTTTAATTTTCTCATTTGAATCTTCTTTATTAACTAGGTTGTATGTTTTCTTATCAAGAACATTATCTAAAACAATTTGAACGTCATCATTTGCTTTAAATGTTCCTTTAATTTTTAAACCATAAAAATCCTTATAAAGGGATATGTTATATTTTTTTAATATATTTTTATCGACTTTAGAACCCAATAAAATAAAATTTTCTGCTTTACTTGATTCTCCTAAGCTACCAAGTCTAATTCCTTGAACACCTGTATATATATCATTCGCATATAATGCCATTTTTTTAGTATTATATAGTGATGAATTAACATTCATACTAATAACTTCTTCATCGTTTTCTATCTCAAAAATGGTATGATCTTGAGTAACTACATAATCATCTTTATTTAAAACTTCTAAATAAGTACTCTCGTCAGTATTTAATTCATAGTCATCAGTTTGTTTGAAACTACGATTAGAATAATCAATTTTATATGTAACTAGATGTTTCTTACCATTATTGCTGCTTGCATATATCAGTGAATTTTCATTAAGTAAATTAATTGATTCTGGCTTATTAGGATAAATAACATCGCCATCTTTTTTAAGCAAATATTGTTTATATTCTTTATCTACTTTATTTTCATCCGCAATAATCCAATTTATATTTAAATTAGAATAATCTAAATTAACAATCATATTGCTATTATAACCTGAAATTGTTATGGAATTCGTATTAATATCATAATTTATAGAATTCATCTTAAACCAGTTTTTTTCTTTTTTACCAGGTAAAATTTTAGTTAAATCAATTTCCTTAGTAATTTTTCCAGTTGCTCTATCAATCTCAACCGCATAATCTTCATATGTATCACGGCCGGACTTATTTGATGCTAAAAGAAAATTACCATTATTAAGTTCAAATACATCATGATGATAACCACCAGGTATAGCATATTCATAATATATTTTACCTAATAAATCCATTTCAATTAAACCAACACTATAAGATTTTTTTAACGTTTTGTCACTGCTTAATAAAATATGACCATTATTTAATCTTTGAATATCCCATTTATAATCTCCAATTAAATACCATCTAACTTCGCCATTTGAATCATAAGCTGATGTATATCCAGTATCTTCTGGTGTTGTAAAATAAAAATCATCAGTTTTAAAATCATTATTGTTTAAATTAGTTACCTTCGCAAAATCATTTGGAAGATCATCAGTTTTGATTGTTATTTCTTTTGTCATCCCACTAACATTAATTATTACTTTATTTTCATAGCCAGCATATAGACCATAAATAGGTAATACATGTACTTTTGCTGGAGTAAATGTATGAGTTAAATCATTCGCACCATCTTTTCCCTTAATAGTAATTGTTGTTGTTGTTAAATCTTTAGTCTGAAAAACAATTAAAGCAGATAGTGGCGAGTTGCCATAAGGATTTAAAATGACGTTAGGATTATCCACTGTATAATTAGTATTGCTTAAATACTGCTGTTCACTTATACTTTGTGAAGAAAGAAGATCAGTCTCTGTTTCAATAGGTTTATTTACTTCAATATAATTATAAATAAAAATAGAAATTCCAAAAGTTATAACAATTAATAACACATATTTTATAATTATTTTTTTCATGGTATCCTCCTAAATTAACCTAATTTCATTTTCATTAAAAAATGGTTTATTTTTATCTATTCTGTCAAAAAATAAGATTCCATTTAAATGATCAACTTCATGCTGAAATGCAACTGATAAATCTTCACGTGCTCGAATACTTATTTTATTACCATCGGTATCATATCCTGTAATTGTTATTCTAGCAAATCTTGGAACATGGCCTTCTACTTCACGATTAACACTTAAGCATCCTTCTCCTGTTTCTAATGCAACTTTTTCCTCAGAATGACTTATTATTTTTGGATTAATTAAAACATAATTTTCAAATTTTCCTTCTTCATATTCATATACAATAACAATAATTCTTTTTAAAATTCCAAGTTGTGGGAAAGCAAGTCCCATACCAGGTCGTAAATTGTATTTATCCGCATACTTTTCTATTTGACTATAAGTTAAATGTTTAATAATATGATTAATTGTATTTTTATCTTCCTTAGACAATGGAAACGTAACTTCATTACTTTTTTGCCTTAAGACCTTATGCTTTTCATCTAAAATATTTAAAGGTTTAAACATAACACTACCTCCATATACTATTTTATCACATTTTTAATATTTTTTTGTCCATTTAAAACATTCATATTATAAACTTATAAATATTAAAAGTCAAAAGAAAAAGGATTGTTGAATATCCTTAATTTGTATTAAAAGCTCGTGTGCCAATGATTATTACAAGCAAAATAAATAATACTAATATTATTGCAGCACCGTAGCCAGTACCATAATTATTACCATAAGGGGCGCCGCATCCATAGCCTTGATACCCACCATAATAATACATATTTATGCCTCCTATCTATTAATATTTTATTCATAAGTAAAAAAACGTATATTAAAAACACCTAATTATATTTTTTAAAATCTAATTATAGAAAAATAAATGATAATATGCTATTATTATATAAAGTAGGAGGGGCACAATGAAAAAACAATCATTTATAACAGCCATTAAAAACCTTGATAAAACTTTATTAATAACAACATCTATTTTGTTTATTGGTGGCCTTTTAAATATAGTTACTGCCTCATCCAGAGCCGCAGTGGTAAATTATGATGTTTCAATATACTATTACTTTTTTAGACAGCTTATTTTTATAATCGGTGGTTCCATACTTGGCTCTTTCATAATAAAAACAGATACAAAATATTATAAAATAATTGTTCCAGCCTTATTTATTATAGTTATATTTTTAAATTTATGGGCTTTAACATTCACGGAACTTAGTGGTTCTAAAAACTGGATTGATTTAAAAGTAATTAAATTGCAACCAAGCGAATTTTCAAAACCTATTTTAATTGCTACATTAGCACTTTTATTTGAAAAAAATTATAGAAAATTAAGAACGACAGGAATTAAACATTATGATATAATTGGCAAAATTTTATTGATTAGTGCAATTATTCCTGCAACTATTATTTTACAAAAAGACTTTGGAACACTCCTTATTACTTTATTTATAATTGGCATGATGTTTCTTGCAAGTCCTATTTTAAAAACTGATAAAATAAAGACATTTTTATTAATGATATTTTTATGTATCTTTGTTTTACTTTTTATATATCTAGTTCAAGGGCATATATTAAATAGTGCTCGTATTAGCCGTTTTACTTCATTTTTAGACCCATGCGGTAATTATGAAAGTGGTGGCTATCAAGTTTGCAATAGTTATATTGCTATTAATGATGGTGGCTTTTTTGGATTAGGTTTGGGCAAAAGTAAACAAAAATATTCATATATTCCAGAACCCCATACTGATTCAGTATTTGCCATAATAGCCGAAGAAAACGGCCTTAAAACAATATTTATATTTATCTTATATGCTATTATCCTATATCGAATTGCAATTATCGGCTCAAAAGCTTCAACACTTAGGGGAAGATATATGTGTATAGGTATTTTAAGCTATATATTTATTCATATATTTATAAATTTAGGTGGTATGTTTGGCTTAATTCCTTTAACTGGAGTGCCACTTCCTTTCTTAAGCTATGGTGGTAGTTTTGTACTGTCATTAATTTGTTCTTTATCAATTGTTCAAAGAATATGCATTGAAGAAAGAACCAAAACTATAAAAATTCCAAATTAAGGAATTTTTTTTAATTTTTAAAAGGAAATTTTAATTTTATGTCGTATGTTAATATATGAAGGGAGGAAAAAATGACATTTTTAAAAAGACATAAAAGTAAAATTGTAATTATAATTTTTATTTTATTTTCTATTTTTATAATAATTGATTCATCAAATCTTGAAAAAAATGAAGTAAAAGAAGACGTCAGTGTCAAAAAAGAAACTAAAAAAGAGACTAAAAAAGAGACTAAAAAAGAAGAAAACAAAAAAGTATTAGTTGATGTAAAGGGCCAAGTAAATAACCCAGGTGTATATGAGTCAACTGAGAAAAATACTGTTATGGATGTTATTAATCAAGCTGGAGGATTAACAAACAAAAGTGATACAAGCAATATAAATTTAAGTAAAAAATTAGAAGATGAAATGGTCATTATCGTATATTCGAAAGAAGAAATTAAACAGATGAAAGTAAAACAAACATCATGCCCTAATTATAATAATGCATGCATTGATAATAAAGATGAAAAGAGCAACTTAGAAAATTCAAATACTAAATCTGATAATAAAACAGAATTAGTTAATATAAATACAGCTGATGAAGAAAAACTTCAAACATTAAGTGGTATTGGTGCTTCTAAAGCTAAAGCTATTATTGAATATAGAAATACTAACGGTAAATTTGAAAAAATAGAAGATATAAAGAATGTATCAGGAATAGGTGATAGTGCTTTTGAAAAAATTAAAGATTATATTACCACTTAGTATATTAATATTATTTATATTAAATATCAATAAAAATAGTCTATATACATCAAATGAAAAACAAATCATAGGAACAATTTATAGTTGTTCCTATGATGATAAAACAACTATAAAAATAAAAGCTAAAGAAAATATTTTAATAAATTACTATGATTATTTTCCTTGTAAATTAGGTTTAAAAATAAAAGCAACTGGAGAAATGAAAACACCAAGCAATAATACCAATTTTAATTTATTTAATTATAAAAACTATCTTTTATCATTAAAAATATATTATACTTTTGATGCTAAAAAAATAGAAATTGTAGATAATAAAATATCATTTATATATAATTTAAAAAATAAATTATATAACTATATTAATACATATAAATCAAAATCTTATTTAAATGCTTTGATTTTAGGTGATACTAAAGATATACAAAAAAATATAAAAAATAGCTATCAAATAAACGGAATTAGTCATTTACTTGCAATATCAGGAGCCCAAATAACCCTATTATCGTCCTTTATATATTTAATTTTAAATAAAATTTTTTCAAAAAATAGTTCACTAATTATAACAGATATATTATTAATATTTTATTTATTTATTTTCTGATTATGGTACCAAAAATTCATCAGAATTCTGTTACGATCACTAAAATTTCGTACTAATAATACGAGAGGTGTTACATGATTAATATATGAAATAAAAGATGATAAATACAAATATGATCACAT
>CAVDHX010000004.1:0-12785 GCA_963609095.1 Sphaerochaetaceae bacterium
AATTCAAATACAAATATAGAGCAGTGTGGGTCATATAGTCTAAACAATACAAATTATACTACATGTAAAACAACAAGCTGGATAAATTCTTTGAATAGTTCAGATTTATGGATGATTTTGCCAGTTTTTGACACAAATCTTTTTTTTGATAAATCTACTGGTACGTTTGCTACAATTAGTTTTTCCAGTGATAGAATAAATTTTTATTCAGCTCTCGAACCGACTTTGGGTATAATTCCAGTATTTTTCTTATCATCTAATATCACATTATCAGGAGAAGGAACTGAGAATAGTCCATATGTAGTCGGATGAAAATAATATGGTTCTTCTAAATTCAGTGAAGAGGACCACAAAAAGCTTCTAATTTTCAAAAGGTATAAATTGCCTTTTTTTGTATATAATTTTTTAGGTGATTTAATTGAAAAAAATAATTTTTATTTTATTTTTATTTTTACCTTTTAAAATTTATGCTTATTCTACTACAGCTCATTCTTCTATTTTAATGGATATGAATAGTCAAAGAATAATATATGGTGATAATATTCATGATGTTCAAAGTGTTGCCTCTATTTCTAAGATTATGACTTGTATAATCGCTATTGAAAACTTTGATGTGAATAAAGAAGTTACTATTGGTAGTGAAATATTAAAAGCGTATGGTTCAGGAATATATATTCAAATAGGTGAGAAAATGAGATTAATTGATCTGCTTTATGGACTTATGCTTAGAAGTGGTAATGATGCGGCTTTAGCTATTTCTACAGCTGTTAGTAAAGATACCAATGAATTTGTTAAATTAATGAATGAAAAAGCTTTAAAATTAGGCATGAAAAATACAACTTTTAATAATCCTAGTGGACTTGATGAAGAAAAAGGTAATATGTCAACGGCATATGACATGGCACTTTTGATGAGTTATGCAATGAAAAATAAAGTATTTAAAAAAATTGTTAGTACTAAAGATTATGCGTTAAGAACAAATAAAAATATATATAAATGGCATAATAAAAATAAACTTTTATCAACTTATAAATATACAACAGGTGGTAAAACTGGTTATACTAAAATAGCTAAAAGGACATTAGTTACAAGTGCTTTTAAAGATGGACTTGCTTTAACAGTTGTTACATTAAATGATGGTAATGATTGGTTTGATCATAAAAAATTATATGAAGAAGCTTTTAACGAATATACATCATATAGAATTTTATCTAAGGGTAATATAAAAATACTAAATGAAAATTATTATAAAAATGATATTTTATATTTAAAAAATAATTTTGATTATCCTTTAATAGAAAGTGAAAAAAATATATTAAAAATAAAATATGAAATTAATAAAAAAAGAGATTATAAATCATCAGATAAAGTAGGTGAAGCTAAAATTTATTTAGGTGATAATTTAATTGGTAGTAATGATATTTATGTTAAAAAGGAAAAGAAGAAAGTAAATTTTTGGGAAAAATTAAGGATGGCCTTTAATGATAAATAAATTATGGACTATACTTATTGTATTAGGTAGCGTTAGTTTAATATTATCTGGTAAAACTGACATTTTAAATGAACAAATTTTGTCTTCTGGTAAAGTTACATTAGAACTTATTCTTCAAATTTTTCCTTTAATTTCCTTATGGCTTGGTATTATGAAAATAGCTTTAGATTCTGGCTTACTTAAAAAAATATCAAATTTTATTTATCCCATATTACACATCCTTTTTCCTGATATTCCTAAAGGTCATATATCTTTTAGTTATATATCTTCCAATATTGTAGCAAATATGTTTGGCCTTGGTAATGCGGCTACGCCTTTTGGCCTTAAAGCTATGGAATCACTTCAGACTTTAAATGAAAAAAAAGATACTGCAAGTAAAAGTATGATTACATTTTTAGTTATTAATACTTGTGGCTTTTGTTTAATTCCAACAACCTTAATTTCATTAAGAATTTTTTATAAAAGTAATAATCCTACTTCTATTTTAATTCCATGTATTATTGTTAGTTTTCTTTCTTTATGTTTTGGTCTTACTATTGATAAATTATTTTCAAGGAGAGAAAAATGATTTCTAGTTTTTTTATACCTTTTATTGTTTTATTTGTTATATTGTATGGTAGCTTTAAAAAAATAAATGTTTATGATAGTTTTATTGCTGGAGCAAAAGAAGGAATGCCTATTGTTATATCAATGTTTCCTTCTTTACTTGCAATGATTTTAGGTGTTAATATATTTTTAAATAGTACCTTTTTAGATTATTTTTTAAACTTTTTAAAGCCATTTTTAAATATAATTAAAATTCCTACTGAAATTTTACCAATTGCTATTATGAGACCATTATCAGGTAGTTTTGGACTTGCTTTAATTAATGATATGTATAAAAATAATGGACCAGATAGTTTTATTAGTATTTTATCTTCAGTTATTCAAGGCTCTAGTGATACTACTATTTATATTATTACTCTTTATTTTGGTACAGTTGGTATAAAAAAAATAAAATATGCTTTATGGGTAGGATTGCTTGCTGATTTATTTATGATAATTTGTGCTTTAATAATTGTTCCTTTGTTTTTTTAAATTTTATCTTGCCTGTAAAAATGGTAAAATGTATAATTAAATAAAGGAAGGTGATTAGTGTGCAGGCAGATATACTTACAGAAGTTTCTTCTAAAATAAACAAAACATTTACTTATAATGTTCCATCGGATATGCATCCATTAGTTGGAATGAGAGCACTGATTCCTTTTGGAAAAAGAAATATTGAAGGCTTTATTATGAATGTTCATGATGACATTGATTTAGATTATGAAATTAAGGATATTATTTCTTTAATAGATGAAAAGCCTGTTATTAATGATGAGATGATGAGGCTTGGTAAATATATAAGTGAAAAAACCTTATCTCCTTTAACATCATCTTATCAAACGATGCTTCCTTCAGCTTTAAAAGCTAAAGAAAAGAGGCATATTAACAAAAAGTATGTAACACTTCTTTCTGTCATAAAAGATGGCGTTTTTAAAACTGATAGTCAAAATAAAGTATTTAATTATGTTAAGGAAAATAAAGAAGTTTTAAAAGGTGAAGCTAATAAAATATCCGCATCCAGTGTTAAAACATTAATTAATAATGGCTTTTTAAAAGAAGAAAAAAAAGAAGTTTATAGATTAGATGATGATATTAAAATTGATAAAAAAAATTATGATTTAACTTTAGAACAAAAAAATGTTATTGATAGTATTTGTTTAAACAAATTTAGACCATATTTATTACATGGTGTAACAGGTAGTGGTAAAACTTTAGTTTATATTAAATTAATTGAAAAAGTTTTAAAGGAAAAAAAACAAGCAATTTTGCTTGTTCCAGAAATTAGTTTAACACCACAAGTAACAGAAATATTTAAAAAAACATTTGGCAAAGTTGTTGCCATTTTGCACAGTGGACTTAGTAATGGTGAGAAATATGATGAGTGGAGAAAGATTGAAAGAAATGAAGTTTCTATTGTAATCGGAGCTAGAAGTGCGATATTCGCTCCATTTACTAATTTAGGTATTATTATTATTGATGAAGAGCATTCTTCTACTTATAAACAAGAAAGCAAACCTAGATATAATGCGATTGATATTGCTTTAAAAAGAGGAAAAACATATAACATACCAGTTATTTTAGGTAGTGCAACTCCATCTGTTGAAAGTTACACAAGAGCTAAAGTTGGAGTTTATGATTTACTTGTTATGAAAAATAGAGTTAATAAAAATTTACCAGAAATTCATTTAGTTGATATGAAAGAAGAATTTAAATGTGGTAATAGATTATTTTCTAATTTATTAAAAGATAAAGTAAATGACAGATTAAATAAAAAAGAACAAGTTTTAATTTTACTTAATAGAAGAGGTTACTGTACAATAATTACATGTCATGATTGTGGCTTTACTCATAAATGTCCTAATTGTGATATACCACTTGTTTATCATAAAAAAAATAATGTTATGAAATGCCATTATTGTGATTATACTTCTTATAAACTACATGAATGTCCTAATTGCAAGAGCAAAAACATTAATGAATTTGGTATGGGAACTGAAAGGTTAGAAGAAGAAATTAACAAAGAGTTTCATGCTAAAGTAGTTAGAATGGATGTTGATACAACAAGAAGAAAAGGGGCTCATGAGAAGATAATCAAAGCTTTTCAAAATGAAGAATATAACATCTTAGTAGGTACGCAGATGATAGCAAAAGGATTAAATTTTCCAAAGGTAACACTAGTTGCCGTTATTAATGGTGATGCTTCTTTAAATATTCCTGATTTTAGAAGTAGCGAAAGAACTTATGAACTTTTATCTCAAGTTGCCGGTAGATCTGGAAGAGATAAGTTAAAAGGTGAAGTTATTATTCAAGGGTTTAATATGGATCATTATAGTATTGTTTGTGCTAAAGAAAATGATTATGAAAAATTTTATAATGAGGAGATGAGAATTAGAAAAGTTTTAAAATATCCTCCTTACTATAATCTTTGTTTAATTAAAATTAGTGGTAAAAATTATGATGAACTTTTTAATGAAGGTATTAAAATTGTTAATTATTTAAAAGAAAACTTAGATAATATTATTTTAGGGCCTTCTTCGTGCTCTATTCCTAAAATCAATAATATTTATTATATACAAATAATTATTAAGTTTAAAAATACTAAAGATATTTTATCTTATTTAAAATTTATTCAAAATCATTATACAAAAATAAATGTTGATGTTGACTTAAATCCTTTGAAGATATAATAAAATGTGCTAAAATATTTAAAGAAGGTAGGTGGTATATTTGGATTTTGATAAGATTGAAATTACAAAAGACCCAGTTATTATATTTATGGGAACCCCTGATTTTAGTGTTCCTGTATTAGAAGGATTAATTAATAATTATAAAGTAAGAGCTATAGTTACACAGCCCGATAAACCAGTTGGTAGAGGTGGTTCAATTAAACATACACCAGTAAAAGAAGTTGCTTTAAAAAATAATATTTTGTGTTTGCAACCCAATAAAATTAGTGAAGCACTTCAAGAAATTAATGCATTAGAACCCGATTTAATTATTACTTGTGCTTATGGTCAAATTCTTCCTTTAGAACTTTTATTAATTCCTAAATTAGGTTGTATTAATGTTCATGCATCGCTTCTTCCTAAATTAAGAGGAGGTGCACCTATTCATCATGCTATTATTGATGGTTATAGTGAAACTGGAGTTAGTATTATGTATATGGCTGAGACTATGGATTCTGGTGATATTATAAGCCAAAAGAAAGTCGAAATTTTAGATGATGATACCGCATCTAGTTTACATGATAAATTATCTTTAATGGGTCGCGATTTATTATTAGAAACACTTCCTAGTATACTAAATAAAACTAATAAAAGAACGCCACAAGATGAGTCTTTAGTCACATATGGATTTAACATTAAAAGAGAAGATGAAAAGATTGATTTTAGTAAAACTAAAAGAAAAATTATTAATCAAGTTAGGGGTTTAAATTCATATCCTGGAGCTTATTGCTTATTCGATGGTAAAATTATGAAAGTATGGAAGTGTAGAAGAAGTGATGAAATGTATGACTTTGGATTTGTTGGCGAAATTATGGCTATTTATGATGATGGTATTGGTGTTAAATGTGGTAATGGTGAAGTTGTACTTACTGAAATTCAATTAGAAGGTAAAAAAAGGGTAATGGCTAAAGATTTTATTAATGGTTATCAAAGTAATTTAAAAGGAAAAATTTTGAAATAATGAAATTAAAAGAAAATCCTTATTATATTAAATATAAGGAAATGAAAAAAAATCCTAAATTAAAGCCAATTATATCTTTGGCATTTTGGTTTATATTTATTGTTTTTGTAACTATTTTTGTTAAAAGTAATAGTGTGAGTTCAAATAAAACAGTTAGTAAAATTAGTAGTAATTATGAATATACATATAAAGATAATTCTAAAACTATATTTGGCTATACTAATAATAATTATCAAGAATTTATTTTAGATAACAATAAGTATTTTACTGATGGCAATAATGTTTATTTAATTAATGAAAATTCAGCTTCACAAATTAGTAATTTTGATATGGGAATACTTAAAATTACACCTAGTTTTATTAATAATTTAACTAATAATTTAAGTTATACAAATGGTTTAAATTATAAACAATATGCAGTTTTACTTAGTAATTTTATTAGTTTATATGATAATGATACTGATATAGATTTGTCTTTATATAATCAATATAATATTATTATTCAAGTATATTCTAAAAATAACGATATTTATATGTATAAACTTGATTTAAGTAATTATTATAAATTAAAAGGTATTAATGATAATGGTATTTTAACAATTAATATTTATAATACTTCAAATGATTTTGTTAGTTATTATAAGAATTTGATAGGGGTGGTAAAATGACAATTCCAACAATTATTTTAATTTTGATTTTAGTTTTAGTAATAGTGTTTTTTAAAGATTTCCATGCTTTTGTATATTCAATAGTTATGATTGATATATTTTTAAGAATATGTACTTATTTAAAACTAAATATTATTAAGGATACTGCTTTTCCTTTTTTAAGTATGGTTCCTTCTAATGTTCCTGACGTTATTAATTCATTTGAACTTGGATTTTTTAACGATATATTAATGTTTCTTTATATAATAGTTTATATTATATTTGAAGTATTTATGATTAGTAAATTTGTTAATAAAAAGTTCTAAATTATTAGAAAAGCCATATAGCAATTATATGACTTTTTCATCTAATAAAATATGTCTTCCTTTTTCATTCAAATTTATATTTGTATGATGTAGTATTGTTGTATATTTGCCTGGAATTATTTTAAAATAATTCCCTTTTTTATCTTTTAAATACTTTGAATTATAATTAAATTTTTTTAATATCATTAAATCTGGTTTTCCGTATACTATTTTTTCTGTTTGATGACTATATTTTTCTACTTCTTTAAAGTTATTTATTTCTGGTGAAAGTGTTGATATTTTAACACCTAATTCATGAAGAAAATTAACCGTTTCGCTATTGGTTATATTAAGTGGATAGTCTGCTATTACATTGTTATTTTTACAGTATTTATATATGCCACCTAGTTCACTTATAAGTAAATTTTCATTTACATAATTTGGATATTTATTCATTATTCTAGGTAATTTAAAATATACATTATTATTTTTATATTTTTTATATAATTCATAGTTTTCGGTATATATTCTACCTTTATTTAAGAAGTATTTTAATTGATTTTCATTTCTGACTAAATAGCTATTTTCATTATTTATTTTATTTATTATTTTTTTATTATATTTAAATGTTATTTTGTTTATTTTATCACTTCTTTTTTCTATTAATAATGTAGTTAGATTTCTTCTTAAATTATTTAATTCACTCATTGGTATAAAAACGTCATCCAATATTATTTCGCATTTATCTAAATAAAATGGAGTAGTACCTAATTTATTTAACTTTGTTTTTATTTCTTCGATCGTTGTTGTATTATTTATTGCTTTACTTAAAATGTTTCCTTCTATAGTAATTTTATTTATATTATCAGCGATAGTTAATTTTAAATTTTCATTAATATGTGCTTCTAGGCAAAATGATATTGGTATTTTTTTAGATGGCATATTATTAATAGAATTAATTAAATTTTTATCAATTGTTTTATTGACACTATCTTTTGTTTTTAAATTTATTTTATTATCTACATATACTATATTATCACTTTTATTGATTAGTAGTTTTTTCTCATTATATAGTTTATTTACAATCATTCCTTTATGTGATTCATTAAATCTAATACCATCCTCTTGATATAATGTATCATTTAATTTAATTTTAATTTTATCTTTAGATATACCTATTACTTGACCGAGAGAATATCCTAGATGGTTAGGCGTTTCATTGTTATAAATATCATCGTTAAATAGATAACCTTTAGTAAATTTTCTGTTGAAAAGTTTTGCAATATTAATTTTTTCTTTTTCTAATAGTTTTGGATTATGATTATTATAATATTCATCTATTAATCTTCTATAAACGTGGGTTATATATCCTACATATTCTGGGCTTTTCATTCTGCCCTCTATTTTTAAACTATCTATGTTTAAATCTAATATTTGTTTAATGTTATCAGCTGTACATAATTCTTTAGTGCTTAATGGGTATTTATTTTTAATGTTATCTAAGTCATATTGTAATCTACAAGATCCTACACATTTACCTCTATTACCACTTCTACCACCATTCAAACTACTAAATAAACATTGACCACTATATGATACACAAAGAGCTCCATGAATAAATATTTCTTTTTGAATATCAGTTTTTAAGTTTTTTACTTCATCATAAGTCATCTCACGAGCTAATACAGCTCTTGTTACCTTCATTTGTTTAAGTAATTTTAACCCTTCATCATTATGTATGTTCATTTGGGTTGAAGCATGTATTTCTAGATTTGGAATTAATTTTTTAACTAAATGTATCATACCTAAATCTTGCATAATAACAGCATCTACATTAATTTCATATAGATATTTCATATAACTTAAAAATGATTCTATTTCATTTTCAAATATAACCGTATTTACAGTTACATATATTTTAACATCATATAAATGACAGTATTTTACGGCCTCTAATAATTCATTATTTGTAAAGTTTAATGAAAATGCTCGCGCACCAAAGTTTTTGCCTCCAACATATACTGCATCAGCTCCATTATTTACAGCATATATTAGTGATTTCATATTTCCTGCAGGGCTTAATAATTCAACTTTTTTCATAAATCATCACCTTTTTTACACATATTATACCATGAGTTGGTTGACTTTATAAAGGTATTACTCTATAATTTAAAATAGGTGGTTCTATGAGAAATAAAACAGCATTTACGTTAGTTGAACTTGTTACGGTTGTTTGTCTACTTGGATTAATTGCATTGATTGTTTATCCTACGGTAACTTCAATTATTAAAGATGCGAAAGTTAGTTCTTATGAAGCTCAAGTTAAGGTAATTGAAAAAGGCGCGAAAGCTTGGAGCACTGATAATTCGAGTAAATTATCTATGGATGGTAGTGCATATAATTTAAAGATGGACGAGTTATTAAATGGGGGATATATTTCTTCTGAAAGTATTGTTGATCCTCGAGATTCATCAAAAAATTTAAATGGATATGTTGAAATAAAATATGATTCTTCATATAAACAGTTTGTTTATAAGTATGTTGAATAGGATTTTAGATTATAGTATAATGAAGTGGGTGAATGTATGAAAAAATTTATAAAAACGCATAAAAAGCAATGTCTAATGGGTTTAATTGCCTTTTTAACAATTCTTTTTTTAGCTTTAATTTGGCTTTTTATTATACCTTTATTTAGTAATAATAAATATGGTGATAGATTAAAAAATATTTCTCAGCACGAAATATCTTCAAGTGAAGTTGAAAAAATAAAAAAATCCTTAAAAGAAAATGACAAAGTTTTAAAAGTTACTTATCATAAGGAAGGACGTATTTTAAATTTTGTTATCACAGTAGATAATTCAATGAGTGTAGATGATGCAAAGAAATTATGTGATAAGATTGCCGAAAGCATAAAGAAAAATGATAGAAAATATTATGATATTCAAGTTTTAATCGACTCTAAGGAAGATAGTGATAATTATCCAATTGCTGGTTATAAAAACAAAAATAACGATTCATTTAGTTTTGGAAATGAGGTAAGTTAAATGAATAAAAAAATAAAGATAACTGGCTTAATTTTTGCTTTAGTATTAGCTTTATTTGGTATATTTTATTTCTTTACCAAAGAAGATCAAAAGACATCATTAACTATTTCACAAAAGAAATGGATTGAAAACAATAAAAATAAAGTTATTGATTTTAAAATATTAGATGGTATTCCAATTGTGAGCAATAATGGTAGTGGTATTTTATTTGATTTTTTAGGTTCTTTAGAATCTGATACTGGTTTAGAGTTTAATAAATCTTCTGATTCTTCTATTGGTTATGCTTTAGAAAAAAAAGATAGTGTTAGTTCTAATGATTTGGTTTTATATCAAGATAATTATGTATTAGTTACTAATAAAAAAAATTATTATAACAGTAGTGACGAAATAAAAAAATTAACAGTTGGTAGTTTAAAAGATGATTTATCTAAGACTAGCAATTATTTATCTAATTCATATGATTTGACATATAAAAGTTATGAGAATAATTCACAATTATTTTCAGCATTAAAGTCCAATGAAGTTGATGCGATAGTAGTTCCTAAATTAGACAGTTTTGAGGAAATTTTAAAAAACAAATTTAATATATCATATAATATTCCTGAATATAAAATTAATTATGTCATTTCACTTGGAAATGATAGTAAATTGAATAATATTTTGACTAAATATTTTAAAAAGTGGAAGGATAATAAGTATAGTAAATCATTTAATAAATTTTTAGCAAGTAATTATTTTACGTATAATAATGTGTCTGAAAAAACACAAACTGAATTTAGAAGCAAAAGATATACATATGGATTTGTTTCAAATATACCATATGATGTTGCCATAAATGGTAGTTTAAAAGGAAGCAATCATGAAATTTTAAAATCATTCGCAAAAACCGCTGGAATAGAAATTGATTATAAACAATATTCTTCTATTGAAAATTTATTAAAGGATTTTAATGAAAATAAAGTTGATTTTGTTTTTGATAATTTTGGTAAACAAAAGTTTTCAATGGATGTTTATAAAACAGTTTCAATATATGATAGTAAAATTGCTATTGTAACCGGTAATCAAAATATTAAAATTAATAATATTACTTCTTTAGAAGGGAAAGAAGTTTTAACAGTTAAAAATACTAAAATTGCTCAATATTTAAAAGTTAATAAAGCCAAAGTTAAGGAATATAAAAATATAAAAGAGTTAGTTAGTAATATGAAAGCTAGTAGTATTGCAGCTATGGATGAAAAAGCATATGATTATTATGTAAGATATGAATTAAAACAATATATGAACTTAAATACGATTGATATTAATGATAATTATGGATTTGTTTCTAGAAGTATTAGTTCAAATAAAAAATTAAACGAATTTTTCAATTTCTATTTATCATTTATAAATATTAATGATTTTACAAATGATAGTTATAAGGAAATTTTATCATCAAATAATAGTAATAAAAGTCTGCAGGTTTTATTAAGTTCAATAGTAATTATTTTATTAGGATTCGTATTAATAATTACAAGATTTATTTTTGGCAAAAAGAAAAAAATAAATAATAAACTTTCTAAAACAGATAAACTACGTTATATTGATGCTTTAACTTCTTTAAAAAATAGAAATTATTTAAATGATAATATTGCTTTATGGGATAGTAGTGAAGTTTATCCTCAAGCTGTTGTTATTGTTGATTTAAATAATATTGCTTATATAAATGATAATTTTGGACATACTGAAGGTGATAACGTTATTGTTCAAGCTGCTGGCATTTTAATTAGTAATCAGTTAAGTGATAGTGAAATATTAAGAACAAATGGCAATGAATTTTTGATATATATTGCGAAGCATGATGAAAAATCAGTTGTTACTTATATAAGAAAATTAAAGAAAGAATTAAAAGAATTATCTCATGGCTTTGGTGCCGCTATTGGTTATAGTATGATCTTAGATGAAATCAAAACTATTGATGATGCTATTAACGAAGCAACATTAGATATGCGTTCTAATAAAGAGGAAATTAAAAATTAGTAAAGAGGAAGATTATGGTAAAAAATTATTTTAAAAGAATATTTAATTTAATAACAAGACCTGAAATGAAAATTTTACCTGGTCAACTAGCTTATTTTATTGTTCTTGCCATTTTCCCTCTTTTAACTTTATTTGGATATATTAGTTCTAAATTTCTTTTTATTTTAAAACCATTAATGAGTGCATTAAATAGATTTGTTCCGACAAATGTTATGCAGGTAATATTACCGTTTATTGAAAAAAGTCATATAACAGGTAATGTTACTTTTTCGATGATTGTTGGTTTTATATTGGTATCAAATGGTACTCATTCTATAATAATTACTTCTAATGAGCTTTATGGTATAAAAAGTAATGATTATATAAAAGATAGAATAAAAGCACTTTTTATGATTATTTTATTGATGTTTTTATTTGTTTTTATCTTTATCGTTTTAGCTTATGGTAATATCATTATGAATGAGATATTAAAATTAAATTTATTTTCTAATATTATTGATAAAATTTATTTATTATTTGTGTTACTAAAATGGCCGATTGGGTTTATACTTATTTTTTGGATTCTAAAGTTATTATATACTCTCGCGCCTAATGAAAGAATTCCCAGTAAATATATGAGTAAAGGAGCTTTATTTACAACATTTTGTTGGATAATTACTACAAATATATATTCATATTATGTTTCTAATATTGCAAATTACACATTATTTTATGGAAGTATTTCTGGAATTATTGTAATGATGATTTGGATTTACATATTATCTTATATATTTGTTATGGGAATAGCAATTAATAATGATGAATATAATAAAAATGGGAATAATAAAGAAAAAATAAAACATAATAGTTAATGGACATATAGTGCCGATATATGTTTATTTTCAGACTATTAGTACTTAGGTAAATTTCATATTTCATGAGTATTAAGGTAAATACACCAATCTAGGTGTGTTTTTTGTTGTTATGAAACGAATTAGATTTTAACACTTTATTTACACATTAACATTTT
>CAVDHX010000005.1:0-10349 GCA_963609095.1 Sphaerochaetaceae bacterium
AAAGAAAAAAACTCCTTTCGGGAGTTGGTAGATAACAGTTTATATATTATCGGATTATTCATTATTAGATTTTCTTGATTGAATTTCATCAATTTTATACATTATTTCAGCAACATTTTCTTCATTAACTTCAGTATAACCAAGTTCTTTCATAGCTTGAAATTTTGCTGAATTCATTTCTAATGTTCTGCTCATTTTATCTTCTAATTTGCGTTCAATTTGAGCAACAAAACGTTTATGCGTTTCAGCAATTTTTGATTTACTAGGAGTCCCAGCATGGTATAAATTTAAAGCTGAAAAAAAGATACTTTCAAATACAAATTGTTCTGTTTCATCGTAAACAAACTCGTAGGGTTTTGTAAACCCACCAACTTTAGATACATAGGCTAAAACATATTTTAATTCTTTCATGCTTTCCATTGACTGTAAAAAATGATACAAATATAAAATAGAATTAAAACCATCTTCATCTTTTTCATCTTCTAAACGCTCTTTTAATTCATCAACAATATTATGCATAAGTTCTTTTTGCTTATTATTTAAACCGCTGAATATAGAGTTATTATCTGATACATTACTTTTAGTAGTATTTTCAAATAAACTATTAATCCTAGTTTCAACATCCATAATATAGTCTGTGTCAACTTTAATAGTATTAAGTTCTTCAGCAGATTTAATTCCTAAAATATTAAGTAAAATAACTTTTTTATCTTTTGGCCATTTATTAATATCATCAAGTTCTAAATAATTATAAATCATTTGTCTAGATACACCTAAACATTTAGCAAGTTTTACTTTAGAAATTCCTAATTCTCTTAAAATGTCATTTAATCTTTCCATAAATTTCGTAACCCTCCTACTATTAATATTTTAACCTACTACCCTACCAAAGTCAAGATAAATGTAAAATTATGTACAATACAAAATTATTATTTTTTCGTACTAAACTGAATATTTTCAGAAATATAGTTATTATAATAATTAGATTTTTCTTTTAATCCATTGTTAAATTTTTCAAATCCCATTTTTTCTGCTAATGTTTTTTTATTAGAAAATAAATTAACTCCTAGTCCTAATTGATTTCCATTAATTTTAAAACCAAGAGACGATAAAATAGTTGGATAATAATCAAATGATGTAAAATTACGATTATTTGTATTTTTAGTTTTAACCCTAGAATTAATAAATGTATTATAAATTTTTCTTTCATAATTATTATTATCATACATTTGCTTAAAATTTTTCTGCATTGATAAATGATCTCCAATAATAACAATCGTAGTATTTTTATAAAAATCTTGTTCTTTTATCCAATTTATAAATTCATAAAGCATACTATCAGTACATGAATAACTATTTAAATATTTTTCATCATATTTTTCTTTACAGCTTTTATCAACATACCCATCAGTAAAATGTGTATCAGCAGTTAGTATAGTAAAATTAAAAGGTTTATTATTCTTAGATATACGTGTTAATTGCTTTTTAGAAAAATTATATAATTTACTATCTTCATAACCCCACCATTCAAAATAATTTTTATCAATCCACTTTTTATTAATTGCATAACCATAATCATAAATATCATAATTACCATGCTGAGAAAAATATAAACTTCTGCCACCAAACGTAGAATTTGAACCAAGTATAAAATAATTGCTATATCCATTATTTTTTAAAACTTCACCTAAACTATAAGCACCAGGTAAATAACTTCCATTATAATCCCAATAAAGATTACCATCAGAACTGCCAATTTTTAACGGGATTCCAGATGACGAGGCAACAATACCTGCAACAGTCCAACTAGCACCATACGCCATCGAAGCTCCTCCAATTTTATTGTTATTACTAAAATTAATATTTTCTTTAGCTAGCTTTTCTAAATTTGGAATAACACTTTCATTAAAATTGCCACCATTTTCACTTGATAATAATGAAGTTTCCAACGATTCAACATAAATTAAAATTAGATTATTTTTCTCCTTTGGCACTTCAATATTAACATTTTTAGGTGAAACATAATATTTATCGAAAAAATGATTATCTTTAACAGTTAAATAGTCAATAAAACCAATATTAAAAAATATAGTAAAAATTAAAACCAAAAATAATAATGAATATAAAATTACTCTGTTAAGTCGTCTAGGACATGTTAAATTAAATTGAAATTTTTTATTTTTAAATTTCAAATTACAAATAACATTATATTTTTTATTCTTATTTATAAAATATAATAAATATATAAATAAATTTAAGCACAAAAGCCTAGGAAATACATAAATAGATCCATCTTTTATAACATCATACCCAGTACCAGTAGCAGTTTGCATGCTATAAATAAGCTGTTCAAACGAAACATCAGAAAAATCTTTTTTAATATAAAATGATAATATAGTTAATAAAAATAATATTTCTAAAATGAAAGCAAATATTATTTTATCTACGTTTTTTCTTTTTTTCATTTACTTTTTTATAAACAATATCAATTGAAAGATTTTTCTGAAAATACATAATTATTAAAACAATAAAAACATTAATGATAATTGACATAATCATAAATTTACTAAATAATATTGGTTTATCATCAATACTATTAAATAAGCCTGATTCAACGCCAAATAATATTTTAGAAAGTACTGCATTAAAACAACTTGATAAACCTAATAAAATAAAATAATAATAAATTGTATTTTTTAAGCTTAATTTCTTATTTAAATAATCCAATAATTTAGTAGCAATTAAACTAGGAACTAGTATTGCTATTAATCCAAACAACATAAAATCACCTATTTTTAAAAACTTCTTTTATAATTCCGCCACCTAAACATTCATCTTTATTATAAAATACGCATGCTTGCCCTTCGGTAACAGCTTTAATTCCTTGTGGATACTTAACTAAAACATTACCATTTTCTAATATTTCAGTATATACTTCATTATCTTTTTGCCTATACCTAAATTTTGCTGTACATTTTTTAGGAAGCTCGTCTAGTAAATTAACTTCCTCAATAATAGCACTATAACTTAATAAATATTTATTTTCATCACCCATAGCAACATATAAAATATTTTTTTCTAAATCTTTTTTACAAACAAATAATCTTTCTTTACTACCACCTATATTTAAACCTCTTCTTTGTCCAACTGTATAATACATTAAGCCTATATGTTTTCCTAAAACTTCATTTGTATCAATATTTACAATATCACCTGGATTATTAGGCAAATAATTTTCTAAAAATTTTTTGAAATTTCTTTCTCCGATAAAACATATACCAGTTGAATCTTTTTTATCTGCTGTAATTAAATCATATTCATGGGCTATTTTTCTAACTTCTGTTTTATTTAACTCTCCTACTGGAAATAAAACCTTTTCAAATTGTTTTTTAGTAACTTGTGATAAAAAATAAGACTGATCTTTATTTTCATCATCGCCACGATATAACTTTCCATCCTTTATTTTAGCATAATGTCCAGTTGCAATATAATCAGCTCCTAATTTAATAGCTTCTTTTAAAAACATATCAAATTTAATATACTTGTTGCACATAATGTCTGGATTAGGTGTTCTACCCTTTTTTAATTCATCTAAAAAATAAGTAAATACATAATCCCAATATTCTTTAACAAAATCAACTCTTTTTAAAGGAATGCCTATTTTTTCACATACTTTCAGTGCATCATTATAATCTTTCTCTTGAGGACATATATCATTTAAATCATTAGGATTGCCTAAAAAATCATTATTAATTGTACTATCCCAGTTTCTCATAAAAAGTCCAATAACTTCATAGCCTTGATTTTTTAATAAAATAGCTGCAACGCTGCTATCTACTCCACCACTCATACCAACTACAACTTTTGCCATGTATACCACTCTTTTCTTTTAAATATTATAACAAAAAAATAGCCATAAAAGCTATCTTTATATAACATTATTTAAAAATTTAAGTAAATAAGGCATACAATATACTTCATATAAAGTACTTATAGATAAAACGATTAAAGAAAACATTAATATGAAATTATATCTTTGAAAAATATTTTTAAAATCAAATGCAGTTTTTTTCATAAAACTATTTATTAATTTATAAGATAAAATTAAAGCATAAGATGATATTAAAATGTATATCATCATATTAATTACATGATGTGGAACTATGTATAGAAATGAAAGCATAATACCTTTAAATTTAAAATTAATAATAATAGAACCTAAAGAAAATCCTAAAGAAAAAGATTTGATAAATAAAATTAATATTATAAAAATAAAACCAATAATTGATATTCCTAATAACCAAATTAACAATCCAATACCTAATGTAAAAATTAATGTATTGGTTAAAGTTATACCATAATTTAATTTTGATGAATTTATACTATTTAAAAAATCATTTAAATAATTAATTACTATTTGCTTATCACTACTATTTAAAAACGTAACAAATATACTTCCACTGGCTACTCCTACGGCTACAATAACAGCTAAAAACACAAATAAATTTTTGTTAATGCGAATATTACTTTTAATAATGTTCATATATTTTTTCATATTTTATCCCTCATCAAATTATACTCTTTTTGGTAAAAAATATTCCAAAATATAGAAAAATATATTATAATTAAAAGCGAGGTGAAAAATATGAATCCTAAAGTACAAAAAATTGCTGTTTGGATTATGCTTATCGGTATTATTGCCTTTTTTATAGCTGGTCTATTTGTATATGTATAAAACGCCCAATTAAGAGCGTTTTTAATATTTTATACAATCATTTATAATATAATCAATAATTTTTTCATTAGTTTCTTTAATATAATGAATACCATCATCTGATTTGAATTTTAATTTATCATAAGCATTACAATAATAAATATTTCCTTCTTTAGAATTATTTATTTTTTTTATAATTTCTTTATTAAATTCTTCTATTTTTTTATTTGTTCTTGTATTATACTTTTGCGTCTCATTTAATCTTTTTTCAAATATAGGATTAATAGATAAAATATATAAATTTATTTTTGAATTATATTGAGCTAATTTTTCATAATCCTTAAAATAATCATCAGCTCTTTTTTTAATATCTATATCATCATTTAAATCATTCACACCCATATTTACAACAATATTATATTTATCATATTTATTGTTTTTTAAAGTCTTATATGCTCTAGGCAAAGCTTCATCATGAAACCAAGTATATTTCATTGAATTTTTCGCAATAAAATCAAAATTTTCAGGTTTAATTAAAGTTTTATCATTTTGCATATATTCCATTCTAGAATCACCAATAATTAATACTCTATTATTTTTTAAATAATTTGTTTCGTTATTAATGCTTTTATAAAAAACATTGGGAATACTTTCATAGTATTTGCACGCACAGTTTTTAACAGATGAACTATAAATAAGCCATATGAATATAAATATAAAAAATCCAACAAATATCAAACTAAAAGCAATAATTATAAATTTAATAAAATTTTTATTTTTTATTTTTTCTAATATATCATCATTTTTGACTAAAAAACATAATCCTATTAAAAAAAATAGTACAAAAAAAC
The DNA here is from genome assembly GCA_963609095.1 of Sphaerochaetaceae bacterium. Lineage (GTDB taxonomy): Bacteria > Bacillota_I > Bacilli_A > RF39 > UBA660 > Coprosoma. Next base: position 5,566 of record CAVDHX010000005.1, read on the forward strand.
AACAAAGGTCAAAAAATTTCATATGTACAAATGTAAATATAAAATCATTATTGCATATTTTAAGCACAGTTAATCACCACAAACTATATTATCACATCTAAAATATATGTCAAACATAATTACCATAAAATTCTACTTTTATATTAAAAAAATAGATTCATAATAATAATGTAGTCTGATTTAAAAAAGGAGATGATTATTTGTTTTATAAAAAAATTAAACAGGCTATCTTCTTATTTCTTTTAACATTTGTTATTATACCCATAAATGCATTCGCATATTCGGATAGAATAATAGCAGGTGGACAAAATATTGGTATTTCACTTAATTCAAAAGGTGTATTAATTGTTGGAACATATGATGTAAATAATTCATCTATAGCTTCAAATGCAGGCTTAAAAGCTGGTGATAGTATAATAAAAATAAATGATAATCAGATAAATTCTATTAACGATATGGCGGTGCAGATAAATAATAGTAAAGATAATGAAATTAAAATAACTTATTTAAGAGATAAAAAAGAAAAACAAACAACATTAAAACTTTACAAAGATGAAAATGGAATTTATAAAACCGGTCTTTATGTTAAAGATAGTATCACTGGTATTGGAACGCTTACCTTCATTGATCCAAATACAAAAAAATTCGGAGCACTAGGTCATGAAATTCAAGAACAAACAACTGGTAAAATATTTGAAATAAAAGATGGTAAAATATTTTCATCTAAAGTAACCGGTGTTATACCAAGTTCTGATGGGAATCCTGGTGAAAAAAAAGCTGAATATAATAAAAATGAAAAAACTGGTGAAATTGAAGAAAATACAACCCAAGGAATATTTGGCAATTATACCGACAAAATTAAAAATAGCAAAACTTATAAAGTGGCAAAACCAAGTGAAATAAAAACTGGTAGTGCGAAGATAATGACAGTTTTAAATGGTGATGATGTTAAAGAATATGAAATAAATATTACACAAATTAATGCGGAAAAACAAAAAAATAAAAATTTTATATTTGAAATTACCGATAAAAATTTATTAAATCAAACCAATGGTATAATTCAAGGAATGAGTGGCTCCCCTATTATTCAAGGCGATAATATTATAGGAGCAGTTACACATGTTATTGTTGATAATCCTCATAAGGGATATGGTATATTTATAACAAATATGTTGGAAGAAGCAGAAAAATAAGAGATGATTCTCTTATTTTTAAAGTACATAAATTTTTATATTGAAATATATTTCTATTAATATTATAATAAATAGCGTGTAAAAAAAGGAGTAATTTATGACTAAAGAAAAACAATCAAATTTTGAATTAATGAGAATAATATCTATGTTTTTAATTATTATTCATCATATTATACTTCATGGGAATGTGATTTATAATACTTCAGGGTCAATTCACCTAATAATTATGTTGATAAGATGTATAGCATTTGTGCACGTTAATTCATTTATCTTACTAACAGGTTATTTTCAATATAAAAAAGAATTTTCGCTAAAAAAATTTTTATCAATTTTTAATGCATCATATTTTTATAATCTATTAATATTAATAATATTTATTATTTTTGGATTATCAAATATTGAAAAATTGGATGTTTTAAAAACTCTTAATCCATTTTATATGTCTCATTGGTTTATAAGTTGTTATTTAATTTTATACATTCTTTCACCATTTATTAATATTCTTATAAAAAATATGAGTCAAAAAAATCATCGTAAGTTAATATTACTTTTAATATTATGTTATTCAATTATTTCATTTCTCAGTGAGCAGACTATGGCAGAAAACAGTGGATATAGTGTCATACAATTCATTATGTTATATATTATAGGAGCATATTTATCAAAATACCCTATTAATCAAAATTTACATTTTAAAAATTATTCAAAAAATAAACTTCAAGTATTATTATTTTCAGGTATTTTTGTATTTGCATTTATTAATTTTATACTTTATTGCCTATCTCGAACTTTTGAAGATCAAAATAATTTATTTTTTAATTATCTAGGAACTTTAATTGCAAATAATTATCACGAATATAATTTTCTTCCAGTAATAATTCAAAGTGTTTTGTATTTTTTATGGTTTGGAACTTTAAATATTCAAAATAAAATTATTAATAAAATATCTTCATTAGTTTTTGGAATATATATTATCCATGATAATCCTTTTATACGTGGACATATATATAAATGGTTTAGAATTGATTCTAATACAGCAATTTATTCTAAAAAAATTTTTATTAAAATATTTATAGTAGCATTCTTAATATTTATTATTTGTGCAATTATAGAATTTTTAAGACAATTATTATTTAAATTTATTAAAAAAAGAAAATTATATATAAAATTTTCTTCTAAAATTAATAATTATATTAATGAATTATAAATAACGTATGTCAATCTTGATGTATGTTATTTTTTAAATTTTTTTCTGTTTCTGCAGTTATATAAATTGGTCTACCTTTAACTTCTAGGTAAGCTTTTGATAAATACTGTCCAATAATACCTGTACATAAAAGTTGTACACCACCTATGAAAAACATTATACATGCCATACTTGGCCATCCACTTGTAGGATCACCATATGTTAATGTTCTAACAATAATTAAAATTATTAACACAAAAGCTATAAAACAAAATAATATACCCATAACAGACGCTATTGAAAGTGGTACGGTAGAAAATGCTACTATACTTTCTAAGGAGTACAAAAATAATTTAAAAAATGACCATTTTGTTGTTCCAGCTGCCCTTTCAATATTTTCATATTCAAGCCACTTTGTTTTATATCCAACCCATGAGAATATACCTTTAGAAAAACGATTATATTCTTTTAAAGATAATACTGAATCTACCATTTGTCTTGTCATTAATCTAAAATCGCGTGCTCCATCAACTATTTCAGTTTTTGAAATTTTATTGATTAATTTATAATACATTCTAGCAAAGAAACTTCTGATTGGAGGTTCTCCTTTTCTTGTTACTCTTCTTGTTGCAACACTATCATATTCTTTTGTTTCTAATATATCATACATTTCTTTTAAAAGTGCTGGTGGATCTTGCAAATCTGCATCCATAATAGCAGCATAATCACCAGTGGATGCTTCTAATCCAGCATACATTGCAGCTTCTTTTCCAAAATTTCTTGAAAATGAAACATATCTAACTTGTTTATCTTTTTTAGCAAGTTCTCGCATTAATTCTAATGTTTTATCCTTACTTCCATCATTAACAAATATGATTTCAAAATTCGCCTCTTTATTAAATTCTTTTTCAACTTTTTTTACTTCTTCATAAAATATTTTTATTACTTCTTGTTCATTATAACAAGGAACAACTAAAGATATTTTTTTCATTATCCCACCTCTTACTAATCTAATAATATCACATTTTATATAATTATTCTATACTTTTGATTTTAATATCATCAGGCAAGTTATAATAATCTTTAAATGCGGCATATGCCCAATAATCTTTATCAAGTGGATTATTAGCATCTACATGAAATCTATCAAATGGTGCTTTTATTATTTTTGTCTCAAGAACTTTACTTTTACCACTTTGTACATTTCTAATTGATATATCTCTTTGCCTTTTTACATAGCCAACATAACTATATCCATATACTTCAAAAGATATTGAAAATATAAATAAAATTATTAATACATATTTTAATAAATTAATATTTTCTTTTTGATAAAATAAATTATACATTGTAAAACATGCGATAATTAAATCAAAATGAAAATTTAATCTACCTGCTTCAAATTCGTTTGTAATTATTAATGAATAAGATAAAGCATAAGCACAAATTAAAATTGGAATTAAATTATAATCTTTATTTTTATAAAATATATAGCTTTGATACAAAAATAAAACGATTCCTATAATTAAATATATATAATTGTTTTTTGTAAGTGCGAATAAATATAAAAATATTATTATAATTAAATAAGGCTTAAATAATTTGTCATCTTTTGTAAAATAACCAATAGATAAAATTAAAAACACTGGAAATAAATTATATAAATCTAAAGAAAATAAATTTTTAGAAATAATGCCAATTGCAAGTAGTGGATTAACACCACTACTCATTCTTCCCTGCGTAGAAGGAGCTAGATAAATAAACATAAATCCTATTAAAGAAAATACTAATAAAGCAATATATTTTACTGTTATATTTTTTTCTTTTAAAATTACTTTTTTTAGTATATAATCTGTTATTACTAATATAATTGTAAATATAGCCAAAGCTTCACATATCATAGATAAAATAAAACATAAAAATAAAGTTAACTTATATTTAGATGTTAATCCATATTTTAAATAATAAATGATAAAACAAATCATTATTAAAAATACAAAAACATAATTAACAGATCCTGCAACCCAATATACTAAGTATTTATAATTATACATTATTAAAAATGAAATAATTGAACCTATAATTAAATAAATATTATTTATTTTTGTTTTAGATATTGTTTTAATAAAATATGTCATGCATATAATACATAAAATAATTACAATTGGATTTAATATAGACCATAAATTTTTATCAAATATTAATAAAAACTGGACAATAGCGTGCAAAAAAATTCTAGCATTTATATGAGAATAATCAAATATTTGATTACTTATAATTTCTTTTATATTAGTAATTCTTCTTCCTGCTCTAAAAAAAAGTGAATAAGGTAGATCATCATTTAAAATCATAGTTTGAAAATGACAATATATTAAAATTAAAAGAAAACAAGACAATAGATTAAA
>CAVDHX010000006.1:0-2026 GCA_963609095.1 Sphaerochaetaceae bacterium
AGCCCTAAGCTATTTCCCCATCCATACTCCATGTTTTAACATTAGTAATTTTTACATCTACTATTTGACCTAAGTTACTTTTATCAGCTTTAACATTAACTAATTTCATAGTTTCAGTATAACCAGCAAGCATACCCTCTTTATCGCTTTCATTTTCTAATAATACCTTAACCACTTTATCTTTATACGTCTCATTAGCTTCCTTTGCATATTTATTTACTAAATCATTTAATTTATATAATCTTTTTTCCTTTTCTTCTAAAGGTATATCATCATTCATATTAGCAGCCGGTGTACCTTCTCTAGGTGAGAAAATAAAAGTAAAAGCAGAATCATATTTACACTCATTAACGACAGATAAAGTATCATTAAAATCCTCTTCACTTTCTCCTGGAAAACCTACAATAATATCAGTTGTAACTGATACATTAGGAATAGTTTCCTTTATTTTTTTAAATAACTCTAAATAAGATTCCTTTGTATATCTTCTTCCCATTAATTTCAATATTTTATTACTACCTGATTGTAAAGGTAGGTGAATATAAGGCATAATATTTGGATATTTTCCAATAACCTCTATCATTTTATCAGTAAAATCCCAAGGATGAGATGTAATAAACCTAACCCTTTCAATTCCTATTTTAGCAACCTCTTCCAACAAATCAGCCATATCATATTCTAAATTTAAATCTTTACCATATGCATTAACATTTTGACCTAATAAAGTAACTTCTTTATATCCATCTTCTTTTAACTGTTTAACTTCTCTTATAATGTCTCCAAATCTTCTACTTCTTTGCTTTCCTCTAGTATAAGGAACAATACAATATGTACAAAATTTATCACAACCATACATAATATTAACCCAAGCCTTATATTTACTATCTCTTTTAGCAGGCATATCTTCAATAATATCACCTTCACAGCTATATACTTCAACTTCAATCTTCTTTTTATTTAAAGCATTATTTAAAACTTCAGGTAATTGATAAATATTATGAGTACCAAACACAAAATCAAGCCAATTATATTTATCTAATATTTCATTAACAACAACTTCTTCTTGTGCCATACAACCACAAACACCCGCTATTATATTTGGTCTTTCTTCTTTCATGTGTTTAATTCTACCTATCATACCAAATACTTTATTATGAGCATTTTCTCTAATCGCACAAGTATTTAATAAAATTAAATCGGCTTTTTCCATACTTTCTTCTTCTTTAAAACCCATTTGTTCTAAAATGGCTTTTATATTTTCTGAATCATGAACATTCATCTGACAACCATAAGTTTTAACAAAATATGTCTTACCTTTACCTAACGTTTTTAAATTATCATCTATCTCATATTTTTTTATATTAACTAAATTTTTAGTTCTTTTTTTTGCTTCTTTTAATTCTGGTTTTAACATATCAATCACTTCCTCAAAAATAATAACATATTTAAATCAAAAAAGCTAGAGCCTTCTCTAGCATTTTCCTATAGTAACCGCAGATACTCCACTTGAAATGAACATACTTTTTGTTGTTGCATTTTCTGTTGTCCATTTAGAGCTTACATTGATTAAAGTTAATTTATGTGTATCAATAAACATATCATTCATATTTGTTACTTTGCTTGTATCAAAAGAACATAAATTTAATTTAGTAAGGTCATAGCACCCTCCAAACATATAAGACATACCTGTTACTTTACTTGTGTTAAAGTTACTTACATTTAAACTAGTAAGACTGCGGCAAAATGAAAACATACTATCCATATTTGTTACCTTACTTGTATCAAAGTTACTTAAGTCTAAAGTGGTAAGGCTATTACAACCAGAAAACATACCGCCCATATCTGTTACGTTACTTGTGTCAAAATGACTCACATTTAAACTGATAAGCCTACTGCAATTATAAAACATAGCACTCATTTTTGTTACTTTACTTGTATCAAAGTTACTTAAATCTAAACTGGTGAGACTTTTGCAATTATAAAACATAGCACTCATTTTTGTTACTTTACTTGTATCAAAGTTACT
>CAVDHX010000007.1:0-4668 GCA_963609095.1 Sphaerochaetaceae bacterium
TTACAACAATATCTCCTGGTTTCATACTTTGTGCCTCTTTGCCCTTTTCTTGATAGGAGGCTGGTATTTTTGCAATCCTATTTGAAAAAAGCAACTCATTCATTTGCTTTTTTGTATTCCTCCTCTGACACAGGCTCACACCACTCATTTGAAGTGTTTTCTCCGGGTACTTCTACTGCAATATGACTAAACCAAGAGCTTTCAGTTGCACCGTGCCAATGTTTTACATTTGCAGGTATTACAACAACATCCCCGGGGTTAAGTTTTCTTGCTGGGCAATTCTCTTCTTGATAAATCCCTTGCCCGTCGACACAAATTAAAATTTGGCCACCACCTTTAGTTGCACGGTGAATATGCCAATTATTTCTACATTTTGGTTCAAATGTTACGTTTGCAATGAACATATTATCAGTTTTTGCTAATGGTTTTAAATATGAGTTCCCTACAAAATATTGTGCAAAGTTTATGTTAGGTTTACCTATTCCAAACATTCCACCGTGATTTTCTTTTTGCTTATCATCTGCAATTTTCATTTTATTTCATTCCTTTCGATTTTTTGATTCTTTAATCTAAATTTTCTGTAAAATCTTTTCTTTTGCCGTTCATAATATCATTATAAAGTTTTATTTTATAATCTAATCTTTCAAGTGTTTGTTTGATATTATTTTGCTTTTCTATTAGTCTTTTTCTTTGCTGCTCTAATAATTGTTTTCGCATTAATACTGTACTTTTCCCTTTTTCAAGTAAAGCCATGTATTCTATTAGAATCTCAATTTCTACGCCTGCTGTTCTCATGCATTTTACAAATTCTATTTTTTTACAAGAATTTTCATCATAGTTTCTTATTCCATTTGAATTTCTTGGTATATTTGTAAGCAAGCCTATTTTTTCATAATATCTTAATGTATCAGGCGTTATGTTATATTTTTTACTTACTTCTGATATTGTCATTGTTAGTCCTTTCTTTAAATCATTTTTCTTAAATCATTTACTATGTTTTCTTTAGTTATGCCATTTTCTTTTAATAATTCACTAGCATCATATCTATCGTAAAAAGCTTTTTTTATTCCATAATTTTTTACTTTTATACTGCTTTTTCCATAAAATCTAGCTATTTTTTCACCAAATCCTCCATCTAATATTCCATCTTCAAGTGTTATTACAATATCGTGATTTTCTTTTAAATTTTCTAATAATTTTTCATCTAGTCCCGTAATATATCTTGGATTTATTAAAGTAGCATTTATATTTAATTTACTTAGTATTTCTTTTTGTATTTCTTCTGCTAATTGATAAAAATCGCCTAGTGCAAGTAGTGCTATTTTTTCACCTTGCCATTCTACTTTGTATTTGTTTAAATTACTATAATTTTTTTCTACTTTTCTTTCATCTTTTATTACACCATTACAAGGAACGCGCACGGCAACAGGATGTTCATTTTGTTCAATACTCCAGTTTAACATTGCAAAATATTCATCTTTTGAAGTTGGAGCTAAATAAACCATATTAGGTATATTTGAAATTAATGGTATATCAAATATTCCCAAATGAGTAACATCGTTCATTCCAAATACGGATGCTGTATTCACTATAATTGTTGCAGGATTATTGTTTATACATAAATCTTGTGATAGTTGGTCATATGTTCTTTGAATAAAACTGGAGTGCGTTGCAAAAACAGGTTTGCCACCATTTGCAGCAATTCCAGATGCCATTGCTATTGCATGTTCTTCGGCAATTCCTACATCTACAAATTGTTTTCCAGCAATGGTCCTTTTTTCTTTTGTAAATCCAATGTTCGATGGGACTGCTGCAACTATTGTTACAACTTTTTCATCATTTTTCATTTTTTTTAATAGAAAATCTGCTGTTAATGAACTATAGTTTTCTTTATTTAAATTTAAATTATGTTTTCCTGTTTTAATATCAAATGGCATGGTATAGTGCCAATTTTCTTTATCTTCTTCAGCTAATTTATAACCTTTTCCTTTTTTTGTATTTATATGAACTACTATTGGATGGTCTATATCTTTTACCTTTTTAAATGCCTCTATAAGTTTTTCTATATTGTTTCCTTCTTCTACATACATATAATCTAAACCTAATGCCTTAAATAAATTACATTTACTTTCGCCATTTGTTTTTCTAAGTTCTTTTAAATTTTTATATAAACCGCCATGATTTTCAGCAATTGACATATCATTATCATTAACTATTATTATAAAATTAGTCTTTTGTTCACCTACAAAATCTAATCCTTCTAATGCTTCTCCTCCGCTTAAAGAACCATCTCCTATAACTGCAATTACATTATAGTGTTCATTTTTTAAATCTCTTGCTTTTGCTAAACCTGAAGCTAAACTAATTGAAGTTGAAGTATGTCCAATTCTAAAGAAATCATGTTTGCTTTCACTTTGGTCAGTATAACCTGTAACGTCATCATACTTTTCTTCATATATAAAAGCATCTTTTCTTCCAGTTAATATTTTGTGAGTGTAGCTTTGATGTGATACGTCAAATACTATTTTGTCTATTGGCGAGTTAAATACATAATGCATAGCAATTGTAGCTTCTACCATACCAAAATTAGGTCCAAAATGTCCTCCATGAGTACTTAACTTTTTTAATAATACTTCTCTTATTTCTAAACTTAATTTTTTTAAATTTTCTTTTGATAAATCTTTCAAATTTTCTGGCCCATTAATTTTATTTAATATTTCTAACATTTTTATCCTCCTTTTTAATGTGAATTTATATTATTTTCTTTTCACATATATTATATAACGCTTAGAGGTGACTCTAAGTCAATAGTCTTTATAAATTTTGTATAAATTTTTTTGTTTTAAACTTTTGATTTCAATATATTTTAAAGCTAATATGTGAAATATTTTATAATTCTGTAATGCAACTAAATTATGATATTTATTTCACAATGAAAAGCAGCAATTAAATTTGCTGTTTTCTTAATATCAAGTTTTCACAAAAATCAGATGCTTTTTATTGGTTTTTTTAATTTTTTATGTTTCCATTTGTTATTATAAAAATTTAAATGTTTTTAATTTAAGCTACTAACCGGTATGGAACGTTGGCCGTTCCTTTACCTTTTAGATAAATATCAGATGATAAGTAGAATACTGGAAGTGTACTAATGGTGTCCAAAGGTGAGAAAAGTTCGAATTTGCCATTACTGGTAATATGATACAAGCGATGATTAAAAAAATAAGAGTCTGGTGAGCTTGTTAATAACCAATTAAAATTAACAGAATTAAAAATCCAACTGGTTGCTTTACATGTACTATAATTTGTGTTGTTTAAACTAAATGAACCACATTGTTCCATATTTGTATTTGTTTTTATATAGTCACTTATTGTCATTAATCCTACTTTGCCTTTCCATTTATATGTTTGTTCTTGCGAAATTGTATTTGATAGACTTGTTTCGCCATTTTGAATTAATCCTACATTAAATATATGATTTGTTATTTTATTTTGAACATCCGCAGACAATGTATTTAACCACGTACTATTTAAATATGTATTTATATATGCTTCTTTTTCTGGAAGATTATATAAAGTAGTCCCTCCTATTGTTTTGGGCATTTGCGTTATATTGTTTCCGGATGAATCCAACATTGTTGTTTTGCTTCCCCATATGTTGCAGCCATAATATTCTGATTCAGTTCCTGGAATAAAAGAACAATAATCTGTAGATGTATTTGTGTATCTTGTTCCGATAACAGAATTTCTATCTGTCACTCCTGATATACTCGATATATATCCTAAATCAAAAGGAATGTTTCCAATGCTTTTATTTTTTATTACTTTAAGTGTGCCATCGGATTCTATGGATATTATTCTATATATGTCACTGTCTAATTTTATATAGTTATTAGGTTCTACTCCTTTATAAATGTATCTTTCTGATTCGGTATCATCTACATATAAACCATCTCCAGAAGTTACCACGGTTTTAATTAGGTCATTAATTTTCATTTTTTTCTGAACAATATTCCCTTTGGCTTTTAAAGAAATATTAGTTTGAAATGCGGCATAACCGGCAGATAAAAATAATACTAAAAAAATCGATAAGCTAATAATAATTTTCTTTTGTTTTTTATCTTTTCTATGTAGTTTTCTTCTCATTTTCATAACACCTCTTGTATCAAAGATTATCTTATTCTTTGATACTCTAAATTTTGAGTTTGCCTTTATTTTATAAAGGAATTTTAAAATTAAAGCTTCAATCTTTTATTCATTTTTTGGACATTCAATATTTGCATTTTACCCTTATATTTGGTATTATTAAAGCAGAGTAAGAGATTCGTAGAATAAGATATTCTGCGAAATTTTTTTAATTAATTTTTATTCGGTTGTTATTTTTATAAGAAAAAAACTACACTATTATGTGTAGGTTTATTTTTTAAGATTCATTATTAATTTATTGTAATTTTTCTATTTGTTTAACATCTAACTCTGTTATCTCAGCTATATTTTGCACATTCATACCTTTTTTTAATAGTTTTTTTGCAATATCAATTTTTCCAGTTAACAAACCTTCGGCAAGGCCCTCGGTGCGTCCTTGCGCACGTCCTTCCTCAAGGCCTGAAGCCCGTCCTTCGGCAAGGCCCTCTTTTCTAGCATTATATTTAATTGTTGCTTTATATTTTG
>CAVDHX010000008.1:0-17927 GCA_963609095.1 Sphaerochaetaceae bacterium
TACTTTCTTCATCACCACCATGTTCGCCACAAACTCCAAGTTCTATTTTTTTATTTGAAAGTTTGGCTAGTTTGTTTCCCACCATCATTAATTTCCCAACTCCATTTTTATCAATAGTCTTAAACGGATCGGATAAAAGAATTTTTTTATCATAATAATTATTTATAAACGCACCCGCATCATCTCTTGAAAAGCCAAATGTCATTTGAGTTAAATCATTAGTACCATAACTAAAGAAATCAGCTTGTTTAGCAATTACATCAGCATTTATAACACTTCTTGGCACTTCCATCATTGTACCTAATTTATATTTTGTATCATAGTTTGCCGCTTCAGTTGTAACAATTTTTTTTAAATATTCAAATTCTTTTATATCACCAACAAGTGGAATCATAATTTCAACATTTGTATCTATTCCTAATTTTTTAACATTTTCTATTGCCTTAAAAATTGCTCTTGTTTGCATTAATGCAATTTCTGGATAAACTATTAATAATCTACAACCTCTAAGTCCCATCATAGGATTAAATTCTTTTAATGAATTAATTTTATCAGTTAATTCTTTTTCAGTTATATTTAAACTAAGTGCGAGTTGTTTTACTTCTTCTTTTGTTTTAGGTAAAAATTCATGAAGCGGTGGATCTAAGTATCTTATGGTTAATACTTTACCATTTACAGTTTTTAATAATTCTATAAAGTCTTTTGTTTGCATATCTAATAATGTTTTTAGTGATTGCAATCTTTCTTCTTTATCAGGGGCAACTATCATTTTACGAATAGCAAATATTTTATCTTTTTCAAAAAACATGTGCTCGGTTCTACATAAACCAATTCCTTCTGCCCCGAAATTTAAGGCAACACTTGCATCTTTTGCTGTATCAGCATTTGCTTTAACACCTAGTTTTTTATATTCTTTTGCCCATTTTAACATGGTAATAAAACTATCTGAAATAACCGCTTGTTTTGTTTCAATAACACCATCATATATGTTGCCTGTCATACCATCTAAAGAAAGATACATTCCTTTTTTATATATTTTATTGTCAATTATTAAAAGTTCTTTTTTCTCATCAACAACTATATTTTCACAACCACTTATACAACATTTTCCTATACCTCTTGCCACAACTGCAGCATGAGATGTCATACCACCTCTTACAGTCATTATTCCAACTGCATATTTCATAGCTTCAATATCTTCGGGAGATGTTTCATTTCTAACTAAAATTGTAGGAACATTTTCTTTTGATTTTTGTAAAACTTCTTCAACTGTAAAACATATTTGCCCTGAAACAGCACCTGGTGATGCTGGTAAACCTTTAGTTAAAGGTTTTTTAGTTTTCAAAACATTTGAATCAAAAGCTTTATGAAGCATTATATTTAAATCATTTGGATTTAATCTCATTAAAGCTTCCTTTTTTGTTATTAATTTTTCTTTTGCCATGTCAACTGCAATATTTAAACTTGCTATTCCAGTTCTTTTTCCATTTCTTGTTTGTAGCATATATAATTTTCCATTTTCAACTGTAAATTCCATATCCTGCATATCTTTATAATGTTTTTCTAACGTTTTACTTATTTTATATAATTCATCATATATTTTTTTATTATTAATTTTTAAATTTTCAATAGAAATTGGTGTTCTAACACCAGCCACTATGTCCTCACCTTGAGCCTTTGTTAAATACTCACCATATAAAACATTTTCTCCAGTTGCTGGATTTCTTGAAAAAGCAACCCCAGTTAAAGAATTTTCATCTAAATTACCATACACCATTTGTTGAACATTTACAGCTGTACCTAAATCATCAGAAATATTATTCATTTTTCTATATATGTCTGCTCTTTTATTGTGCCATGATTTAAAAACTGATTTTACCGATTCAATCAACTGAACTTTTGGATCTTGTGGGAATGGCTGCTTAATTAATTTTTCATATATTTTTTTATAATCTTCTGTAATTTTTACCATATCAGATGAAGTCAATGATAAATCATTTTCATACTTTTTATTTTTTTTATAAAGTTCCAAATAATTTTCAAATTCATCCTTATTAGCACCTTTTACAACATCAGCAAACATCATAATTAATCTTCTATATGAATCATATATAAATCTTTTTGAAGCCTCATCATTTGAAAATGCTGAAACAGTTTCATCGTTTAAACCAAGGTTTAATATTGTATCCATCATCCCCGGCATGCTTATTGGTGAACCACTTCTTACAGAAAGTAGTAATGGATTTTCTTTTGAGCCAAAAGTTTTGTTTGTTTTTTCTTCTATTTTTTTTATTCCTTCAAATATCTGATTTTCTATAGTACTATTTAATTTTTCACCATCTTCAAAATATAATTTACATGCATCTGTTGTAACAGTAAGTCCATAAGGTACCGGTAAATTCATATTAGTCATCTCTGCTAAATTAGCACCTTTTCCTCCTAATAAATTTCTTAAATCTTTATTTCCTTCATTAAATAAATAAACGTATTTTTTCATTTTTCTAGCCTCCTTTTATGTGCTCTTGGATGAGCTTTTAAATAAACTTGTCTTAATCTTTCATTTGAAACATGTGTATATATTTGTGTAGTAGATAAACTTTCATGTCCTAGTAAATCACCGACACTTTTTAAATCAGCACCTTCATTTAACATATGTGTCGCATATGTATGCCTTAATGTATGTGGTGAAACATGAACTTTTATGCCAGCTTTTTTAGCAGTATCAGTTACAACTTTTCTAATTTCTCTTTCATTCAATTTATCTTTTGTTTTTCCAATTAATAAATATTCACTGTTTTTATGTTCTAATTTTAAATATTCCTTTAATAATTTTTCACATTTAAGTCCATAATAAACATATCTTTCTTTATTTCCTTTTCCTAATATTAAAATTTTTCTATCATGAAAATCAATATCTTTTATTTTCATATTTGCAAATTCACTTACTCTAATTCCACTAGAATAAAGCATTTCTAATATTAGTGCATCTCTTAATCCATATTTTGTTTTAATATCAGGATAAGACAATAATTTTTCTAAATCATCATAATTTAAATAATTAGGTAATGTTTTTTCTACCTTTGGATTACTAATTAATCTCATAGGATTTTCTTTTATTAAATTTTCACTTTCTAAATATTTAAAATAACTTTTTAAAGAGCTAACTTTTCTTGATATAGTCTTTGTTTTATATTTTTTTTCATATAAACTTTTTAAGTATATTTTTATTAATTTAAGATCTACTTCTTTGTTTGAACTAAATTCATAAAATTCATCTAAATCCGTTTTATAGCTTTTAATTGTATATTTTGAAAAGTTTTTTTCATATTTTAAATAATTTATAAAAGAATCTATCCATTTCATAGCATCACCTATAATTAGTATAGCACAATTTTGTTTAAAAAAAGAAAATCAAATGATTTTCTAAGTAAAACAAAAGTAAACATTTATTTACGCTGTTTTCTTTTTAAATATGAAAGTAAAATAACACCATATATTAAATTACTTATTAGTGATTTTAAAATGCTAAATAAAAGTTCATAAATATCAAATGAAATATTACCTATTAAAACTAAAAGTCCATAGGTTAATACTCTATATATTAATATACATAAGCTTATAATAATAATTACATTTGCGTAGTTATCACTTAATACCATGTTAAGCTTCACAACAATAATTGCCATAAAACAAAATATAATTGCATGAAATACAATTGTATCTGTATAAAATAAATCATACAACATTCCTGTCATAAAAGCATATTTATAATATTTTTCTTTTTCTTGTAAAAAAGGGCAAATTATAATTAACGCAGTTAAAGTAAAAAGTGGGACAAAGTAACCACCTATTGAAACAAAATTAGAAAAAATTGCTTCTAATAAAAAAGATATTATTAATGCGACCATTGCGACCATTAATTACTTTTCCTTTTTAAAACGGTTACATAATCCAAATCATCAAAATTAACTGATGATTTAACAAGCGCAACTTTTGATAAATCAAAATTATCAGTTGTTACTTTTTTTACTTTTCCAATAATAAGTCCACTTGGAAAAATTGCCCCCATACCAGTAGTAACTACATCTGCGCCTTTTTCTATTTCATTATTTTCACTTATTCCTTCAACAGTATATGTATTAGTTTTTATATCATATTTTGATATCAAACCATATACATAGTCATTTTTTGTTTTTATTTTTACACTTATCTTATCACTCATATTATCGTTAGAAAGTAGTTTTACGGTACTTGAATAATTACTTACTTTAGTAATTTTACCAATAAGGCCTGCATTAGTTACAACAGCCATATTTTTTTCTATACCATTTTTACTGCCTTTATCAATTGTAATCTCACCATACCAATAATCTATATTTCGAGTTATCACAGTTGCCGTTAATAAATATTTATCTGATAAAACTGTTTTTAGTTCTAATGATTCTTTCAGTTTCTTTACTTCGCTTTTTAAATTATCATTTTGAGCAATAACACTATCAATTTGTGATTCTTTATTTTTTAATTCTTTATATTTTTTATATAAATTATCTTTTTCTTGTGCTTGTTTTATTTGATTATGGATGAAATTAAAAGGTGTTTCAATAACTTTTAAAACAACTGTTCCAACATCTTTAGAAGCTTTTTCAACAGCATTTAAATCACGATCTTTTTTTAATGAAATAGCTAAAATAACTAATATTAATGCAATTAAAACGACAATTAATATTAATAAATATCTTTTATCAAATTTCCTTTTATTATACATATTATCACCCAGCAATTCCCTCTTTAAAGATTATATCACACTTATTTGTTATGGTTAATTAAATTTTACCATTTTCTAAAAAACTATAATATTTTTCATTTCCTATAATGATATGATCAATAATTGGTATCCCTAAAAGTTTGCCGATTTCTTTTAATCTTTCTGTAATATTTATATCATCCTTGCTTGGTAATACCTCACCACTTGGATGATTATGCATACAAATAATTGATGATGCATTTAATTGATATGCCATTTTAAATATGTCCCTTGGATGCACTAAACTATGATTTACAGTTCCAATAAATAATAATTGCTGTTTTATTATTCTCTTTTGAGCGTCTAAATAAATGCAATAAACATGTTCTTGTGTATCATCAAGTTTATCTTTATAAAATTCAAATATTGTTTGTGGTGAATTAAGTTTTACTCCAACTAATGAATTAATTTTACTATTCATTCTTTTATTTAATTCAGATAAAGCAACTAAACTACACGCCTTTGCTGGGCCTAATCCTTTTATATTTTTTAACTTATAATATTCAACATTTTTAAGATTTTCTATTCCTCCAATTATACTTAAAATATGAGCTGCTAATTCCTTAGCTGACATATTTTTATATCCTGTTTTTAATATTATTGCAAGTAATTCTTCATTTGATAGACTATTTGTTCCATTATTAATTAATCTTTCTCTTGGTCTATCATTTATTGGTATTTCTTT
Organism: Sphaerochaetaceae bacterium; assembly: GCA_963609095.1. GTDB lineage: Bacteria > Bacillota_I > Bacilli_A > RF39 > UBA660 > Coprosoma. The sequence goes on from CAVDHX010000008.1 coordinate 5,490, forward strand.
CATCATTGTACTCATTTAATCAATTCCTCATATTTTGCTAAAACCTGATTACAAATCACTTTAATTGATTCATCATCTTCTGTTTTTGAAAGTAATTCATCATATTGTTTTAAAACTGTAATAAAATTTTTATTGTCTGTTATTTTATCTTTTAAAAAAGTATCATATCCAATTGATTTATAATATTTTTGAATTTTTAAAGAATTTTCTTTACTCGCTGTTATGCCTATATAGGTATAATACTGATTATCTTCAACATTATAAATATAATGAGTGAATTCTTTCATATTATTTTTCATATTATCAAAATCAGAATATACGCCTCTTTGAACATAATATAATGTTTCTGCATTAGAAGATATAGCCATAGCCGGCATATCTTCATACTGTTTAATTATTAAGTATGCCATACTAACACCAATTACAAACGAAATTGTTATTGGAAAAATATATTTTTTCATTTCAACACCTCGCACTTATTATATAAAATATAGTTAAATTATTTTGTCGATAAAAATACTTTCTATATATAAGATACGACATAAATGCTTAAAAACCTTTTTATATATGATAAATTTTTAATAAAATACCCAAAAATTAAAAAAATAAAAATATAGATAAATATTTAAAAATCTATATTTTTTATAAATCACAATAATTAACCAAATAAATATTATTTTTTCATTTCTTTTACTTAAAACACGTTCTCATGAAAGTTCGACTTGAAATGATTCTAAACATTTCAAATAAATATTTATCATCAAAATTAAGTTTACCACATTTGTTATCATGATATTCAACATAATATTATTATTTAAATTACACCATTTACATCTTTTCATATTTTTATGCACTTAATTCATTAATTTTAATGTCCTGATTATACATTTTAACAATATTACTATATTTTTCATATAATCTTTGATAATCACCATTATAAGATGAATTCATTTGACTAAAAGGAATAACCCTAAATTCATACCATTTGGTAGAAGATTTTTTATAATAATTATATAAAAGTTCATTATTTAAATTATCTAATTTAATTGATGACTTACCATTTTTTTCCGTTTTAATAATATCAACTGAACTCATAAGTTCAACAAGAGCACTATAATCACTATTTGTACTTTGAGCTGATATAAAATTACCTAATGAATAAATTACTAATGTATTATTTATATAAGTTATTGGTTCAACCACATGAGGATGAGTTCCTATAATAATATCAACACCTAATTTAGATAAATATTCAGCTTGTCTTTTTTGCTCTTCCGTTGGTTCTAATTTATATTCATCTCCCCAGTGCATTGAAACGATTAATAAATCAACCTTGTCTCTTACTTTTTCGATATCACTTTTAGCTTTCTCATCACTATATAAATTTACTAAATAATCCTTACCTTCTGGAACTTTAATACCATTAGTACCATATGTATAAGCAAGTAAAGTGTATTTTATATTATTTTTTTCTTTTACTTTTATCTCACTTGCATCTTCAGAAGAGCAATAACTTCCTGCCCACAAAATATCTTTATGTTTAGACCAATATTCACAAGAATGTTCTACACCATTTATACCTCTATCTAATGTGTGATTATTAGCAAGTGAAACTAAATTAAAACCCATATCTAACATTGCATCACCAAACTCTTGTGGCGAATTAAAAGTCGGATAATCAGAAAGTCCAATTTCAGTTCCCCCTAAAATACTTTCTTGATTGTAAAAAGCTAAATCATAATTTTTAACAATTGGTCTAATATACTGTAATTGCTGAGAAAAATCATAAACACCATTTTGATAAGCATCTTTATATACCGAACTATGAAGTAATCCATCGCCCACCATAACAAGTGATAACTTACTTTCTTTTATTTTTTCTTTTTTAATAGTTTTTTTACTACTTTTATCTACAACTTTATCTTTATGGTTAATTAAACAACTACCACATATAAATATTAAAACAAAGAAAATTAAAATAAATAATAACCTAATTTTTCTTCTTTTATAAATTTTTTTATACTGCTCCCTACTCATTACAACTGCCACCAAGTGAACTTACATAATTTTTAAGTACTACTTTTCCTTCTTCATTTGTTTTACTACCAGTAAAATAAGTACCATTTAACTCATCAACCTCTGATTTACTTATACTTTTTCCATCTAAAATATAAGAACTTACAATACCATCTTTCAAAATAAAAATAGCTTTTTTACCATTAACCATACACTCCATATTCTCACCCTTTGAACAGCCTGTTAAAACAAGTAAACACATAATTAAAAATATTTTCTTCATAATCATTCTCCTTAAAAAAATTATATCCTTTTTTTAACAATTTGACAATCAAAATTTAATAATATATAACACAAGATATATGTTTAAAAAAAAGTATTTTACGTATTTTTAATATGATAGACATTATACAAATAAAAAATATATAAACGCAAAAAGACGAAAATAATTCGCCTTTAATTGCTTAAAGTAACTTTAACGGTATTATCACCTACTAAATCTCCTTCTTTAATACTTTGAGCAGTAACATACCCATAACCTTCTAATTCATATTTATATCCTAAAGTTTTCATAAGATAAATAACTTCACTTCTAGTATAGCCAATAATATTAGGCATTTTTCCTTCATCACCATTAGTAATCAAAAATACTTTGTCGTATGAAAGAACAGTATCACCTTTATTCGGATATTGATTTATAATCTTATCACCATTACCTATAACAGTAACTTTAATATTATTATCCTCCATAATTTTCTTAACATCACTTGTTTTTTTATTAATATATGATTCTAATTTTAAAGAAGAAACATTACTAGAATTATTATTAACACTAAACATATTTTTATACTTAGCAATATTTTTCATCAAACTATTAATCGAATTACTAAGGACCTTAGAAGTTCCTACATTAGGCTTCTTAACAGCCGCATATATAATAATTTCAGGATTATCCTTAGGATACATACCAGCGAATGAATAAATATAGTCATTAGAGCCATGCAAATAACCACCAGTTTTAGAATTATAAATCTGTGAAGTACCAGTTTTACCAATAACATCAAAACCATCAATACGATAAGCCTTTCCTGTAGTAGCACCATCCTCATTATTTACAACATTGAACATTAAATCTTTTATTTTATTTACTGTTGTTTGTTTAATCAATCTTTCTGATTTTTCAACTTTTCTTTTATAAGTAGTCTTTCCGGTATTAGGATCTACTATCTTAGAAACAATATGTGGCGTTAAAGCTTGTCCATCATTTGCAATTATAGTTAAAGCTTTCAAATGTTGAATAGGTGTGGTATTAATGCCCTGTCCAAAAGCTGCATTCGCAACCTCAACAGGATATTTAAATCCCAAATTACCAGTTAATTCTCTCGATAAATCAATTCCAGTCGATTTACCAAAACCATATTTTTTAAAACAATTTTTTAGTTCATCTTTGTCAATAAAATGATTTACAATATTAGTGACACCAACATTAGATGAATATTCAAACCCTTTATCATATGTAATACTACCCCAGCCTGTATTATTCCAATCTTTAATAACCGCATCAGCGACCTCAATACTACCTGATTTAAACGTTTCATCACCATTATAAGTACCTTTATCAATGGCACACATATATGTATATATTTTCATAGTAGAACCCGGTTCAAATGCATTTGATACCAGTGGATTTTCATAACTTGTTATATTTCTCAAATTAGGATTAAAAGAAGGTGTAGATGCTGAAGCTAAAATATCACCAGTTTTCGCATCCATAACTGTAATTAAAGACCATTCTGGACTATATTCATTATTAATACTTTGAACCTCAGTTTCAGCAAATCTTTGAATAGAAGAATCCAATGTTAAATAAATATTTTTACCATCCAAAGCTGAAATTTTTTTCTCTTTAGTATCTGGTATTTTATAACCAAAACGATCTTGCTGATACATAAGATAACCATCAGTTCCCTTTAACTCATCATTAAACTTAGCTTCAATACCGAGTTCTCCTTCTATAGTAGAAGTTGTCTTGCCATTTTTATCTGTTGTTTCAGTTGTTTTAGCATATCCTAAAATATAAGAAGCAAAATCACCATTTGGATAATATCTTTTAGCCGTTTCTTCAAAATCAATACCCGGTAAATTTAACTTTTCAATTTCACTTTTTTTAATTTCTGTAATATTCTTTCCGATTGTACCAAATTCAACTTGATATTTACCATTATCTTTACCATTTTGTAAAATTTCTTTAATCTTATTTTCATCAGCTTCTAAAATCTGAGCTAAAGACTTAGCTGTAGTATCAATATCCTTTACATAATTTATTTTACTACCACTACTTCTGCTTTTATCTAAATAAGCAATTAAAGTATACGATGTTACATTATGAGCTAAAACATTACCACTCATATCATAAATAGTACCCCTATTAGCCGTTAAAATCATAGAAACAGTATTTCGATTAGCCGCAAATTTTTTCATATTTCTTCCATTAATCGTAGGCGATAAAGCTAAATAACAATATCTAACAAATAAAACCACTATAAAAAACAAAAAAACAAGAAATATTCTTCTTGGAATTTTCCAGTCCATGTTTTTTTGTTTACGTTTAACCACAAAATCACCTCAAAATTATTTATCAACCACTATTATATTATCATTATTATACGCCAAACCCATTTCTTTTACAACTTTTTGTACATTTTCAAACGAAGTTAACTCATTAACCTTCATAGTTAAACTTTCATTTTTCTTTTCTTGAGCAGTTACATTATACTTTATCTGTTCTATATTCATTTTTAATTCACTAACCATAGCTCCTAAAAATATTTTCAACCCTAAAGTTAAAAGAAAAGATAAAGTAGCAACAAAATATAACAATCTTTCACCCTTAGTAATTTTTGCTTTTTTCTTCTTTTTAGCCATATTATCATACCCTTTCTATTACTCTAAGTCTCGCACTTCTAGAACGTGGATTTTTTTCTATCTCATCTTTTGATGGTGCTAAATTAGCAATCAACTTAAACTTTGGCCTATATTCCAATGGAATAACGGGCAAATCTTTTAACTCATTTGGAACTCTACTTACCTCATTAAATATTTTTTTACATATCTTATCTTCTAAAGAATGAAAAGTAATAACACATATTCTTCCATTTTTATTAAGTAATTCTAAAGAATCCTTTAAAGCTTTTTCAAAAACATTTAACTCATCATTAACTTCAATCCTAATTGCTTGAAAAGTTTTTCTAGCAGGATGTGAATTATTTCTATATTTCTCAGGAACATTATTTTTTATAACCTCAACTAATTCTAATGTTGTCTCAATTGGTTTTATATTTCTTTGTTTTTCAATGGCTTTAGCTATACTTGATGCATATTTTTCCTCACCATATTCTCTTAAAATTTTTACCAATCTTTCATATGAATATGTATTTACAACATCTTTAGCACTTAACTTTTGTGATTGATTCATTCTCATATCTAAAGGTGCATCCTTATGAAAACTAAAACCTCTTTCAGCTTCATCTAATTGAGGTGAAGATACACCTAAATCAAATAATATTCCGTCAACGCCCTTAACCCTTTTTGATATTTCATCTTTAATATTTACAAAATTTGTATTTATAATTTCAAAGTTTGAACCAATTTTTTTTAATTTTTCAAAAGAACTTTCAATTGCTATTTTATCTTGATCAAAAGCATATAAAAACCCAGAATTTATTTTTTTAAGTATAACACTACTATGTCCTGCATAACCCAAAGTACAATCTACAATTATGCTATTATCCTTTAAATTCAAATAATCAATACTTTCATTAAGCAAAACACTTTCATGCATAATTATCCTCCTAATTTTGTGAAAATAAATTATCCGCCATTGAAGAAAAATTGTCTTCATTATCTTTAAGCAATTTCATCCATCTATCCTCATTCCAAATTTCAACTCTATCTCCAACACCAATAACAACACAATTTTTAATTAAATCAGCATACTTAACAAGTGGTGAAGAAATATTAATTCTTCCTTGCTTATCAAATTCTAAATTGATAGCCCCAGATAGGAAAAAACGCATAAAATTTCTAGTATCTTTAACATTAGGAAGCTCTTGATATTTTTTTATAATTTCATCCCAAGTTGTTTTTGAATATATAAACAAACATCCATCCAATCCCCTAGTAACAATAAAATCATTGCCAAGACTTTCACGAATTTTCGCAGGAATAATCAAGCGACCTTTTTCATCTATTTTCTGATGATATTCACCCATGAACACAATAATCACCCACTTTTACCCACTTATTTTCACTTTATACCACCATTCTACTATGTGCAAAAAAAAAAGTAAAGAAATTTTCCTACTTTTTCCCTTGTTTTTTTAAAAGTATACACTATAATACATTTTTATTTTTCTAAAAATTTTGACATTTTTGTTTTAATCCTTGATATAGCATTATCAATAGATTTTTTATCCTTAGATAAAATATCTGCAATTTCATCATATTTAAAACCATTTATTCTTAATTCAAAAACAGCACTTTCAAAATCTGTTAAATGTTTTTTAGTCTTTAAAACTATTTCTTTTGCATTTTCATTATCAATTAATTTTAACTCCGGATTATTAAAGTTATCTTCAACTAAGTATTTAATTTTATTATCAGCAACATTATCAACAGAATATGACTCGTTTAATGGTAAATTTTTAAATCTATAAGCCGATTTTATAACACTAATTAATCTCCTTTCAATACAAGTTTTAGCATAAGTATAAAACAATGTATCCTTATATTGATTAAAAGTGTTAATTGCAACACTGAAACCTATCATCCCCTCTTGAATCAAATCACTCAAATCAAGGCCTAAAGTTTGATTATTTTGATACATTTTTGTAGCAATTTTAGTAATTAAAGGCTTATATTTGTCAAAAAGTGAACTAACATATTCTTCATCTTCACTTACCCCCATTAATAACTCATAGTCATTTATATCCTCATAAGTCATTATTTTCTCACCGCCTCATAAATTACTAACGCTGCAGCTACCGAAGCATTTAAACTATTAACAGTCCCATACATTGGGATTTTTGCAATAAAATCACAATTTTCTTCTACTAATTTGCTGATTCCCTTTCCTTCATTTCCTATTACCAATGCAATTTTACCAGTATAATCTATATTTTTATAATCTGTTCCCTCCATATCAGTACCTATTATCCAAAAACCATTTTTCTTTAATTTTTTTATAACATTTACTAAATTACTTACTACTGAAATATTTACATTTTCTAATGTACCTGCACTTGTTTTCATAACCGTTGCATTTACTTTAACACTTCTATCTTTTGGAATTACAATTGAATTTATTCCAGCAGCCTCACATGTTCTTATAATAGCACCAAAATTATGAGGATCTTCCAAATGATCTAATATCACTATAATTTTACTATCTAACATGTCATCAATATATGTATACTCATAATCAGCTACTTCTAATATGATACCTTGATGATTACCATTTTCAATTTTATCTAAATCAAATTTACTTAAATATTCACATGGAATATTTTTTAAATGATTTAATATATTTGTATCGCTAAATTTTTCATAAATATATGCTTTTTTTATTTTATCTTTCTCATTTAAATATTCTTTTACAACATTTTTACCATATACTTTCATAATTCACCTACTATATAATTCATTATTTTTTCAATTCTCATTTTGTTATTATTCATATAAAGATAGCCGATTAATGCTTCAAGTCCAGTTGCTTTTTTATATGTTATTATATCAGTATTTTTTGGACTTTTATGACATTTATGATTTCTAGCTCTCTTTATTATATCAATTTCTGTTTCGTTTAAAAATTCATTTTGAAGCATTTTATCTAAAAAATCACTTTGGGATTTAGCAGATACATACTTTACTGCTTGGGCTTGTAAATCCTTAACTTTTATATTTCCTTTATTTAATAGATAATTTCTTATATACAATTCATAAACAGCATCACCTAAATAAGCTAAAGATAAAGAATTAATATCCATTTTCATCAATCCTATCAAATGTTATATCTTTAATAAATCCATTTTTTATATCACCAATTATTAAAGAAATTACTTTATCATAATCAATATTTCCACCTCTTATTAAACAACCTCTTTTTTTACCAATTTCTTCCATGCTTATTACAATGTCTTCATCAAGGGCATCCAAGTTATACCTTTCTTTTAATTTATCCGGATAATATTTTTCTATTGTACATAAAATATGTGAAGCAACATCGAAAAGTGGTAAATTTTCTTCTTTAATGCTGGTTAAAGCAGCTAAGTTTAAAGCTTCCTTTGCATCTAATTTAGGCCATAAAATGCCAGGTGTATCAAGCAGTTCTATTTTATCGTTTACTCTTATCCAACTTATATTTTTAGTAACTCCTGGTTTATTACCAATAGATGTTACTTTTTTTCCAGCAAGTCTGTTAATAAGTGTACTTTTACCAACATTAGGAACGCCAACTACTAATACTCTAGCTTTTCTTTTTAAAAGACCCTTACTTTCTCTTTGCTCATCTAATTTTTTTAATAATTTTTCGGTAGCAGTTATAACAGGTTTTACATTGGCATTATTTTCTAAATTAATTGGAACAACTATATATCCCAATTTTTCATAATACTTAATCCATTTGTTAGTTTCATCTTTGTCACATAAATCATATTTTGTCATTATCATAAGTCTTGGTTTTGTTTGGGTATAATCGTCAATGTCAATTAATTTTGATGACTTTGGCATTCTACTATCTACAACTTCATATATAATATCAATATATTTTAAATTTTCTTTTATTAAACGTTTAGTTTTTGCCATATGACCTGGATACCAGTTAATTCCGACTGATGGAAAACTTTTTGAACTATCATCTTTTTTCTTTTCTTGTCTCATTTTTCTCTTTTGATACATATCCATAATATTTCACTCCCTTTTAGTAAAAATTTTTTTACACTTTTATATAACTATTTTTTATAATAATTTAGTTTTTCTAATTCTTTTATATTTTCTTTAACCCAGGAGTTACCTGCGACTACCTTATTTATTTTTAATGATGCATTCATTTCGTTAGTTGTAATATTCATAGTATTTTCAAGTAAAACACCTTTTTTCATTTCAAATTTTATAATATTTTTCCATTCTATTAAACAGCAATCTAAAATATTCCAATCACCATAAACAGGAAAAATATAAATTCCTTTTTCATCAAAGCCAAATAAGTATGATGTTGCTTGTTCTGATGCAATTACCATTACTGGCCCAACTGGTAAAACCCATTTTACTTTATTAATACTATGTCCTGGCACAATATTATTTTTATAATTAAAATTCCATTTATTTAATTCTTCTTTTACTTTTTCTAAATTGAGCATACTTCTAATCTCCCTTTCATTTTATTATTTGTTTGTTTCTTCTATCAATAAATCAAAATCTGATTTGTATAATTTATCTTGTTTAATTCTATATTTTTCAAATTCTGTTAATGCCTTATCGCAAGCAATTTCATGTGATATTTTTCCAGCATCTTTTAACACATCTAAATCATCTGCAAGTAAAAATTTGTCAATTCTTATTGCCCAGTCTTCCATTGTCATTGGAATGTGCCTTTTTGCTCTATTTTCTGCTAAATCCAAAAAGGCGGATACTATCAGTTCTAAACTTTCTAACTCTTCTTTAGATAAATAGTTTTTGGCTATTATTACATCTGTTTCTAAAATCTTTCCGTTAGGAGAGTTTTTCCAAGATGTAAGACCCATATGTTCCTTTTCTGAGTCAGATCTGTTATATATTATTTCTGCTGCAGTTTGATGAGAAACTGCAAAATGCATTTTATTCTGCACCTTTTTAAAAAATTTAATTGTTGTAGGAGACTTTTTATCATAATCTACACTTGTTGCGTAAATATCAGTAACTTTCTGATAAAATCGCCTTTCTGATAATCTTATTTCTCTTATTTCTGCAAGCAAGGACTCATAATAATCTTCATCAAAGAATGCTCCATTTGCCATCCTTTTTTTATCTATTATATAACCTTTCTTTGAAAACTCTTTTAATATATAAGTTGCCCACCTTCTAAATTGTATAGCTCTGTCTGAATTTGTCCTATAGCCTATTGAAATGACCATGTCCAAGTTATAATATAATACATTTCTAGTAATCTCTCTATTTCCCTCTTTTTGAACTAGTGCATAATTTGCACTGGTTGAATTTTCATTTAATTCAAGTTCAGAATATATATTTTTAATATGCTTGGTAACCACTGTCCTGTCCACATTAAAAAGTTCTCCAATAGCTTTCTGTGTTAACCACAAATCACCATCTTCAAATCTAACTTGAATTCCTTTATCGTGCGTTTGCCTTTCAAATATTAAGAATTCCGCACTACTACTTCTTATAATTAAATCTTTTGTCATTTTCATCATCTCCTATATCTAAAATCTTAGTTTTCCATAAATCGGAATTACCCAAAGTTTTTAATAATTCAAATTATTTTTAACCACAAAATGCAAAAAGAAATAAATAAAATTTTCTTTATTTACAAAGGTTTATGAGTAATTTTCCATAAGTTGGTATATACCAGTTGATACTCGTAGATGGTAAACTTTTTGTATTTTCATCCATTTTTTTGTTTTTTCTCATTTCTCTTTTTTGATACATATCCATTTTTAATCACTTCCCTTTTTTATAAATTGTATGTTGTTGTTTTACTTGCTTTCTATTAAATCAGTATAATATTTAATTTCTTTTCCTAATTTTTGGGCATAATCTATTTCTAATTTTGTACTATTTCCAATATAATTATTTATATTTACTACTAATATAGCATCTGATAACTCTATTCTCTTAAAATATGCCTCTTTTAATTTTATTAATTGTTCTTTGGTTCTCTCAATATTCTCTAATACAGAATATACTGGCGTAAGAATACAATATCCTTCTAATGCCATTTTTTCAGCAACTGTCATCAACTCTTTTTGAAATTTTAAGCTTCCACATAGTGTTACTATTTTCATTTATTTCATCTCCTACATACTCTGTAGTGTGAATAGTTTCATTCACTACCACTTGTTTTTTCTTTATTTTCATTTAAATATTTATTATAGAATTCATCCATTGAAGATACATATTTTTGATCTTGTATAACTCTAAATTTTTCATATTCTTTTTCAGCTTTTTCTACTGCTTCTTTATGAGATATACTGCCACTATTATTTAATATTTCTTTTCTTCTAAATTTTAATAAATCATCAGTTGCATCTATCCAATCTCTCATTGTCATTACATGCCTTTGTTTTGCTTCATCTTCTGCAAATACTAAAAACATATTTGTTAAATCTTTTAAATTATTCATTTCCTCTTCGTTTAAATAATTTTTAGCAACAACTACATCATATTTATATATTAAACCATTGGGAGAATTTTTCCAAGTTGTTAATCCCATATGATCTTTTTCTGAATTTGCTCTATTATATATTAACTCAGCAGCAGTATGTCCAGTAATAGAGAAATGTAGCTTATTTTGAACTATTTTAAAGAAAGTATAAGCTTCTTCTGATTTTGGACTATAATCAGTTGAGGTTGCAATAAATAAATCAGTAATTTTTTGATATGCCATTCTTTCACTTACTCTAATTGTTCTGATACGCTCTAATAATTCATCAAAATATTTTGTATCATATTTATTTCCATTTATAAAACGTTCATCATTTAAAGCAAAGCCTTTAGTCATATATTCTTTTAATATTTTTGTTGCCCATATTCTAAATTCTGTTGCTTTTTTAGAATTAACTCTGTATCCTACAGCAATTATAGCATCAAGACTATAAACTTCAGTATTATAATTTTTTCCGTCAGGTGCAGTTATTTCCATTTTGGAAACAACTGAACTTTTATCTAATTCGCTTTCTTCAAATATATTTTTTAAATGTTTTGATATTGCTGGTACACCAACATTGAAAACTTTTGACATCCCTTTTTGTGATAACCATAAAGTTTCATCTTTGTATATTGCATCTACTATAATATTACCTTCACTGTTTTTATATATAATTAATTTATTATCTTCCATTACTTTTCTCCTTTCTTTTAGTTTTTCTTAACTCCTACACATTTATTTTTTTAACGTTTTTCAAGAAAAAATATGCTTAAAATGTAAAAAGAAATTTTATTCTTTCCCTTTATTTTTAAGGATTTTAATAGGATTTTCCATAAGGTGGTATATACCAGTTATTGCATAGTGTAATTTATTTTGAACTGTTTTAAAATATTCTTTTGTTATTTCCGAATCTTTATCGTAATCAACACTACAAGAAGAATATATATCGGTTATTTTTTGATAAAATCTTCTTTCAGACAATCTTATTTCTCTTATTTCTTCTA
>CAVDHX010000009.1:0-5708 GCA_963609095.1 Sphaerochaetaceae bacterium
AAATTATTTAAAAACTTCCATAATTTTTATCTTGACATATTACCAGATGTCTTTCCATAAAATTATATCATGTTTTTTAAAAAATTTGACATAATTTTAAAAATGTGTATAATAAACACCGTATTTCAAAGGGGGATTATTATGAAAAACACAATAGTAGAAAGAAATTATGGTATATTACTTGAAAAATATATCAAACAAAATTATGGCATAAAAAAATTAAATACAGAAGAAAAAGTACAATTTTCCTGTGACTACCACAGAATATTTGGAAACACATCCATTATTGACATTATAGAAGAAAATTTACAAAATGTAGAAACAAAAAAATACATATTAAAATTTATACAAACAAATTGTATGACAAAAATTTCTAAACTAATTAATGAACAATATTCAGGATATATCTTTACTAACATCGGTAAAACATTAAAAAAAGAATATGATGAAAATAACTGGCTTGAAGAATATAATGAAGAAAAAGAATTTACAAGTAAGGGACGAATAAAACCTGTATACTATAACTATTTAAGAAAAGATGGAAGCATATTAACAATAGATAAAGATACTGCACTACAAATAAAAAACAAATTAATAGAAAACAGTATTTATCCATCAAACTGCACAGTTAGAAGTGCATTTAAATATTATGCTAACAATGAATTAGAAGAATATATAAACAAATTAAAACAAGCAAATATAAACATGAAAGATAACTCACTTAAATTTGATTTCAAAATCATGCCAACAAACGATGACAGCATTGCATTGATAAATTTAATTAAAAAAAGTCCTATTAAATTATCTAGTAGTGATAAAATCAAATTTGCTTACCAATATTATAATGAACTAGGAAACATTTCAATAATCGATATTTTAGAAAAAAGTATTAATGATAAAGAATTAAGAAAACCAATTATTAATTTTATTTCAAGTAACAGTATGAGAAGACAACAACCTAGTCGCAAAAATATTGATGTTAAATCTGACACTTTTAGCATAAATGAAATTTTAAAAGATATTTGTCCTAAATCATTTAAAACATTTAGTTATGAGTATAATTATCAAAACTGGCTTGAAGAATATGATGAAGAAGAACAATTTAACGATACTAAAAATCAATATCATCAAAAAATAAGTATATTATGCAAAGACAATACAGTATTCACAATTGATAAAAATACTGCAAGAAAAATAAAATTAAGCTTAATAGAAAATGAAATATTCCCTGCAGTTTGTATTGTAAAAGGTGCATTTAAACCTGTCGCAGAAAACACGTTTGATCAATATATTAAAACAATTAAAAATGGGGGCCATAACAATGGATAATCAATATAACTTAGAAATAGAATGCATAAATAGACTTATTAACAAAAATAAAATTGTTTTAAAAAATGGTTTAAATAAACAAGAAAAAATTAATTTTGCATACGATTATTGGAATTTGTCTAATGGAAATAGCTTAGAAGACTTATTCATAATAATATCAGAAAATAGACAAAAATTAGATACTAACAATTCTAAAGAGCTTAAACAAAATAAAAATTATATAGATATTCAATTTAATCTTTTTAGATTTATGAACATGCAAAGAGATTATTGGATGCAAAGAATTAATAAAGGAAAAATACAATCAAATGAAATTGAAACTATTAAAAAAGCTTTAGAATATTATAAAAATAATCCATCATGGCTTTCACTATATGACATTGATGAAGAATTTAAAATTAATCCTAATAAAAAATATAAATTTCCAGTAAATACTAGCTACATAATTAATGGAAACGAAGTAAAAATAAATTATAATGTTATAGAAAAAATTTTAAGCAAATTAAATAGTAACAACATTCCAATAGCAAATTGTATTGTTAAAGAAAGTTTTCATCAATATGCACTTGGTGAATTAGACCAATATATGCTTAAACTTCATAAAAACGATAATGATATTACAAAAATAAAAAAAGAAGCTATAAAAAAAATAAATAAATTATGTTAATTACTATCATAATTTATTTTTTTTATAAATATATAAAAAACTTTTGTAAACAAATTGAAAAGCATCCATGCAATTAAACTTAGTATAATAATTAAAATTAATAATTTAAAGTCAATAAATGAAATTGAAAAGAAATTTTTAAAATATGTAGTTTCTATGATAAACATAATAATTAAAAAGACAAATAAACATCTTCTAATTGCATTAAATGGAACACATATCCTATATAAAAGCATAAAACCAGTTATTGCGGTTAGAAAAACACAAAGCGTTGAAATTTGACTATTAGATAATTTAATAAATGAAGATAAAATCATAATAATTAATATATTACTAACTATTGTTAAAGCCGTTGGAATTGAACGTTTTAAAACATTGATAAATATATTACCATTTATTTTTTCATTGTTTGGTTCTAAAGCTAAAATGAATGATGGAATACCTATTGTTACAGTACTAGTTAAAGTTAATTGAATTGGTTCAAATGGATAATTTTTATTTAAAAATACAAATATAAGTGCAAGTAAAGTTGCATATGTAGTTTTGCACAAAAATAATGAAGATGATCTTTGAATATTATTTATGCTTCTTCTACCTTCTGATACAACTTTAGGCATAGATGAAAAATTTGAATCCAAAAGAACTAATTGTGATACATTTCTTGCAGCATCAGAACCATTATTCATTGCTATACTACAGTCAGCTTCTTTTAAAGCTAAAACGTCATTAACGCCATCACCTGTCATTGCAACTACATGTCCCCTAGTTTTTAAAGCAACTATTATTTCTTTCTTTTGATCTGGTTTAACTCTACCGAAAACATTGTATTCACTAACTATATCATCAATTGGCATATTACATTTACTCATATCAATAGATTTAATATTATTTAATCCAACTCGTGAAGCCACGCCTGATACTGTTTTAGGATTATCTCCAGAAATTATTTTTATATCAACTCCTTGTTTTTTAAAATATTCTAATGTTTCTTTAGCATCTTCTTTAATTTCATCATTTAAAATTATTAGAGCCAAAATGTTTATATTTTTTGGAATAAGTTTGCCTAATTTTTCTTCCGTCTGTGCAAATAATAAGACTCTATTATTATTTATATATTGTTTAAGTTCTTTATCGATTATTGATGTATCTTTTAAAATAATCTCAGGAGCTCCTATTATGTAACTTTTATTTTCAAATGAAATACCTGACCATTTATTTTGTGACGAAAATGGAACTTTAGATATTACTTTGTAGTCATTTTCTTTTAAATATTTTTTACTAATAGCTTCAATTGTTTGATTATCATCTTTCATATGATAACAAAAGATGCCTAAATCATTTGCTATATCTTTTAAATTATGATTAAAAGATATAATTTTAGAAACATGCATTTTACCAGTTGTTATTGTTCCCGTTTTATCTAAACATATAGTATCTACTCTAGCAAGTGTTTCAATGCAATAAAGTTCTTGAACTAATACATTATATTTTGATAATCTCATAACACTAATTGCTAAAACCGTGCTTGTTAAAAGAACTAAACCTTCTGGTATCATACCTATTAATGCAGCTACTACATGAACAATTGTATCTTCAAAATTACCACTGTTCATTTGACTTAAAAAAAGTAATATACCAATGGGAAGAATTGAAATTGAAATATATTTAATAATTTTATTAATAAAATTCATAAGCTCTGAATTGATTTTTTTTACATATTTAGCTTCTAATGATATTTTAGATGTATAATTATCTTTACCTACATGAATTACTTTTGCGTAGCATGAACCACTAACTATAAAACTTCCAGATAATATCTTGTCATTTTTTGCTTTTTTAATTGAATCAGATTCACCTGTTATTAAAGATTCATTAACAGATATTTCACCTGATAAAATAATACTATCTGCAACTATTTGATTTCCTGATTTTAATTTAATAACATCACCTAAAACAATATCATGAATACCGATTTGCTTTTCTTTTTTTTCTCTAATAACGGTAACTTTAGTTTCATTTAATAGTGATAATTTATCAATAACTTTTTTGCTTCTAATTTCTTGAACAGTGCTTATTAAAGTGTTACAAAAAACAACTCCTAAAAACAATAAATTTTTATATGATTTTATAAGAAAAATTGCTAATGCTAGAAAAAAATTTAAAAAATTAAATAATGTTAAAAAGTTTGTAAAAATAATTTGGCCAATTGATTTTGTTTTTATTTCTTCATCTACATTAATAAAACCTTTTTCTTTTAATTTTATAACTTCTTCATTTGTTAAACCATTTATTTCTTTCATAAATTTATACCTCAATAGTATTTTAGCATGGAAATATTAATATGTAAATTGATTAAAAATTTATATTAAAAATGTTTAATTTTTCTATTACATCAAAAATTTTTTTATGGTATAATTACTAAGCAAAGCTTGGTTATATTGGAAACGAACATTATTTAATGACTAACGAACAACACAAAGTATTTTGTTTATGAAAGGAGTGAAAAAATGCCTAAAACAAAATTTCAAGATTTTATATTTGGTGTTATGATGGTAATACTTATGGTATTTGCAATGGTATGTTATAGTCTTTCAATACATAACGGTGGTTTTAATAATAATATACTTATCAAGGCATGTCAAATATTTTTGCCTGTTTGTGTAATAGCATTCATCGTTGAAAGTTTATTTGTTGGTAAATTAGTTAAAAAAATAACATTTAAAACTATTGATGCTAGTAAAGCTGAACCAATATTTATTACACTTATGATTTCTGGTTTAACAGTTGCCTTCATGTGCCCTATTATGACATTGATAGTTAATATATTTTTTGAATTTAAAGGTATTGAAAATTTATTTACTAATTGGTTACAAACATGGGTAATAAGTTTCCCAATGGCTTTATGTTTTCAAATATTTTATGCTGGACCTTTAGTAAGATTTTTATTTAGAAAAATATTTAAAAAGCAACTTGAAACTAATGAATAATACTAAAACATTATAATTAATGTTTTTTTATTTAATGATTTGACACTTTTTTAAAAAAATGTATAATATAAAGCGTTTAAAGGAGGAAAATATGAATAATATTTTAAATACTAAAATTGAAAATCTAAATTTAAATCCTAAAACGTGTAATTGTTTAAAAAAAGCTTATATGTTTAATTATGTTGATGCAGAGATTAAAACAGTTAAGGACTTAGTATGTCTTACACCAGAGCAACTACTAAAAATCAGAAATTTTGGTGTAAAAGCATTAAATGAAGTAGAAAGTGTTTTAGCCTCTTATAATTTACATTTAGGTATGGTTGAAATAAGTAATGAAGATGCTATCTCAAATGAAGAACTTTTAAATTCACTAAAAAAAATTGATGATGAAAATATCGTCATATTAACAAATGCATTAGAAAAATTATTTGTTAAACAAAATGAAATTAACAAACAAATAAACGAGATTAAATTTACTTTGTCACAATTTATTCAAGAAGGTTCTACTGGAGTAATGTTGATAGAAAATAATCAAAAGGAAAAAAATATAGATAAACATTTATAAATCTATATTTTTTAATTATGTTTACTTATATTTAAAATAATTCCCATGCTTGAGAGCGTTATTAATAAACTAGAACCACCATAACTTAAAAATGGAAGAGTTACTCCAGTTGCCCTTTATAGTGTGGTAAAAAAATAAGGGGTTGCCTTTCGTATGTGGT
>CAVDHX010000010.1:0-6658 GCA_963609095.1 Sphaerochaetaceae bacterium
ACTTTCCAAAAGGAAAGTTTATTCACCACTACCATATAATTTTAACAGTTTATCATAAATTCCGGGTTCAAGCTTATTTAAAGAATTTATTGTAAGTTCTAAGGATTTTTGATAATCACCTTTATTAAACAAGACCTCAGAATAATTTAAATTTCTATCAATCTCTTTTTCAGATGAACGATATCTATTACCATAAACAATAGCCATCTCAGCAAACATAGCAGTTTTCATCATTTCTTTAGTCTTACCATATAATTTTAGGGCTAAATCTCTAGCTGTATCAACTCTTGTATTTAATGTTTCAATTGTTATTGGTTTTCTATCAAGTTCTTTAACGATTTCTCTCATAGCTTCCATTGCTTCTTTTAATTCAACATAATAACTATTAGGAATAACAGGAAGGTTAAATGAACGAATTTGTTTTTGAGAATTTTTTAATAAATCTTCAACTTCAGATAGTTGTTGTCTAGCTCTCATTTCATCATCATGCATATTTCCAATAATGTTTAATGTAGAATCTAATTTGTTTTCAATGTTTGAAAGTCTGATAACTAAAGTTTCGATTTCTTCGGTTAATTTAGAGTATGCGAAGCTATGATTATTAGTATGTGAAATTAAAGTTTTATAATCTTCATTTAATTTATCTAAGTCATTTTTAACATCACACAAAGCCTTAATATTATCATCAGCTAAGCTATACATATTTTTTAAATCATCTATTTGATCAAAAACATCATTTACTAAAACGTTTATTTTTTTTAGTTTAGTTTGTAAAGTTTTATTTGCTTCTTCATAATCTACTTTAATAACTTTTTCTTTTTCAAAATCAGTAAATAAATTTTCAAAATATTCAGTTAATACTTTTAAATCAAATAGGCTATCTTCGATATTCAAAACTTTAGCTCTGTCCAAAATGTCAGATATTTTTTTCTTAGCTTCTTCAATATTATATTCAACGTTTAAATAATCTAAAGGATAGCCTTCAGAAATCATTTTATTATATATATTTTCAATTTCTTCCATTTTTTTAGGTAAAATACCTTCGGCAATCAAAACAATAGATGGTAGTTCATCAATAATTACTTCCATATGTTTTAACATTTCATTAATTGCTTTTAAAATGGTAGGAACTTCGGTGTATTCATTATTTTCCATAAGTATTTCAAAATCTTCAAATCTTTTAGTAATATTTTCAAATTGTAAAGCAACTATTTTAGAAAATGGTCCAAATTCACCCTCAGTTTCCTCATATTTTTCATACAAATCACGATATTTAGCTTTTAATTTGGTAATACTTCCCCTATTTCTTTCCTCACTGTTAGTAATTTCTTTAATTTCATTTAGTAAAAAAGCAGAAGAAGCTCTTACTTTATATATTTCCATCTCTAATTTAGCAATCTTATACATGGTACTTTTATAATCTTTTTGTGATAAAGAATATTCAGCTTCTATTAACATATCAGTAATTTTAGGAATTTTAATTTCCTTTATATCATTTAGTCTTTCTTTCCAATTATTATAAAGAATTTCTAACTTTTCATTTCCTAAGTACTCTTCGACTTTAGCAAGTTCAGGTCCGACTGGTGAAGTATCTAATCTATTTTTTTGATAATCTAAATTTTCAATTATTTTTTTATACTTTTTCTTTTTTCTCTTTTTCATTATGAGCATTGAAAAAAGGAAGAGAACAAAAGCAGTAGCAAATGACGCTACTATTACAACAATATTATCCATGTACATCACCTATTATAATTGTATCAAATAAGTAATATAAAGTCCATAAATTTTAAAATTTTAAAATCCAAGATTCAAATCCACCAACGATACTAAACACACTATAACCTTTTATTCTAAGTATTTGAACAACTTTTCTAGAAGTAACTCCATACTGACAATATATATAATATGTTTGATTTTTATGTAAATATTTCTCAGGATTGCTTAAAAGTAAATCGGCATTAATGTTCAAAGAACCAGGAATATGATTATCATTAAACTTTTGAATAGACCTAATATCAATAATATTAGGATTATTTAATTTTAAAATATCATCAATCGTAATAAACAAAATATCACCTTCTATTTTATTATATGTTATAAAAAAATATTAAGCATTTTAAAAAACTAAAAAAACTGAATAATCAGTTTTCATCGTCATCAGCAAAGAAGTCATCAAAGAATTGATCATCGGTAACATAATTGTTTTCTTTGATACTAGTTTCTTTAACTTCATTTTTATTATTTTCGTTTGAATTATTATTTTGTGATATAACAGCATTATTAACTTTATTAGTAATTTTGGCTGCAAAATCAGAAGTAGAAATAGAATTTTTTAAAACAGGTTTTTCTTTTATAGTTTCTTTATGCGCTAATTCTACAGGCATTTTAATGGGTTCAATTTTGGCAATTGGAACTGATTTATTAGTTTTATCCATTGATTTTTTTTCACGTTCGGCAATTGCGTTATCTATGTTTTTAAGCATGTCAGGCATACTCATTGGTTTTTTGTTTTCTAAATTTATAGAATTTTTTTGTGGTTTTTCTATGGTGTTTTTTTGGCTTTTTTCGCGTTCGGCAACTGCTTTATCAATGTTTTTAATCATATCTGACATATTCATTGGTGATTTTTGTTCATTATTTTTTATGTTAGCTCCCGGCATAAGTTGACTTAAAAGTTTATTCATGCTTTCTTCTTTTTTTGTTTCTCTTGCTTTATCAACAAATGATTTTAAATCAAATGTATGAAGAACTTCTTTTTTTCTAGTTGGATAAGATGCTTTTTCACAATCATCTCCCCAATTAATTTCATAATTTAATTTCAATTTTGTTCTGAAAGGTGGCATACGTAATCTCATTAAAATAATTTCACCCATTTTTAATGTTTGAAGATCACTTACCGTAATTAAAGGTCTAGTTTCTTCAATAGCTTTACCATCTTTATCTTTTTTATCAGTTTTTACCTTAACTTCACCACAAACTTTACTAATCTCTTCTAAGGCATCAAGTTCACTACTAATTAAATAAATAATGTTTGTACAGTTACCTCTTATTGTTTTTCCTTTTTCCTTACCATAAACCTCATCAAGTTGAGCATAGTTTTGGATAACAAAGAAAAATCTCATACGCCTACTACGAGCAGCTGAAACCATTGCATCAACATCCTTTAAAGGTGGCATATTAGCAAATTCATCCAATATAAAATTGGTTCTATATGGTAATTGTCCACCAGACTTTTGAGCATAATCAACTAAAGTTTCGTAGCACTGTTTTAAGAAAATAGTAACTAAAGAGTGATATGTTTTTTTCTCATCTTGAATAACAATAAATACAGCTGTTTTTTTTCTACCAATATCTTCAAATTCAAAATCACTATGAGAAAGCATTTCTGATAGGTTTTCACGTGAAGCAAATAATCTTATTTTTTGTTTTAATACCGATAAAATACTTCCCTTAGTTTCATTAGGCGCTGAAATGGTAGAAGATGCACTTACAAAAGCAGGAGAAGAAGGATCTTTAGTTAATTTAAAATATTCATTAGAATAAGTTGAATTAGGTCCACATCTATCTTCACCAATAGATGTAAATAAATTAACACTGTTTAAATTAATTTCTTCTTCTTTAGCATCTTCAAATAAACCTAGACAAATACCAGAAAAATAATCGGCTGCAGTTTTTTCCCAAAATGGGTCATTACTTTGAGCATTTTCATCATACAAAATATTCATAGCTAAATCATCAGTAAGCTCATTAGCTTTATCGCTATTACCTTCTTTAAAATATTTATAAGGCAAATGTAGAGGATTCCATCCACTACCTTGTTGGGGATTACGGAAATTTAAAAGAACAACATTATACCCTCTTTTTTTAAGCATCTCAGCGGTAGTTTCATATATCTCACCTTTTGGGTCAGTAATAATCATAGACTCATCATGTTTAGCAAGTGAATGAACTAATGGAAAAATAGCAACTTGAGTTTTACCAGCACCAGTAGAACCAATGATTAAATTATGTCCTTCACCATCATCAACCCACATTTTTTTACCATCGTTAATCAAAGGAAGTCCGCCTGCATCAGCAGTTTTATCTTGAACTTTAACCATTTTTAATTCTTTTTTTAACTCATCTGCTGAAAGCCATCTAGAATAACCTTTTGAAGATTTTTTAGCTTCAGTAGAAAACCCAAAACCTTTTTCTCTATCAAAAAATTTATCTTTAACACTGAATAAACTTGCGACTAAAGCAATAATATAGCAAGCAATGGTTAATCCAAAATAACCAGGAGCAAAAGCTGGAAAAGGATTAAAGCCATGAAATGGATGATCTAAATCACCTTTAGCAAACTGAATAATATTTAAAAGAGCAACAGCAACAAAATAAAGTAAGATTATACAATATCCGCCAAACATCATCCAATCTTTTTTATCAGCTCTAAATTTTAATTTCATGATAAAACCTCCCCACAAATTAACTTTATTATAACACAAAAAAAGTAATATTTGTTTAATATTACTGTACTTTCTTAATATTCTTCAGCCGGCAAAGTAATTATTACCTTAGTATATTCATTTTCCTTTGAAATATAAGAAAGAGTTCCATCATGAGCTTGAATTATTTCATTGGAAAGTGATACACCAAGTCCAGTACCTTTTCTTTTAGTAGTATAAAATGGTTGCTTTATTTTACTTAAAAGGCTATCACTCATACCAATTCCATTATCTTTTATTGTAATTATAACTTTATCCTTTTCTAAAGCCTCATCAATTTCAATTTTGCATTTTTTATTTTTATCCATAGCTTCAATACTATTTTTTAAAACATTAATAAAAACTTGAGTTAATCTATTATAATCCGCACTTATATATATTTCATCATCAATAATATTATTAACAATCTTAATATTATTTTTAAAACATAATAAATCAATATTTTTAATAACATCTTCAATAAGCATATTAATATCAATAATGTCTTTATTAATTTTAAGTTTGTTCATTGCAAGAAAATCTTCTAGTAAAAGTAATGTTCTATCAATTTCTTCTTTCAAAATAGGTATATATTTTTTACTATGATTTAAATTATTAACATCAAACATATCTAAATATCCTTTACAAACTGCGATTGGATTTTTAATTTCATGGGTTATTCTAAACAAAGAGGTTTTAATTTGTTTATCATTTTCTATTTGTTTTACTGTCATGTGCAGATTTAATATTTTTTCAGTTTGCTGCAATAAATATATTAAAAACGAAGAAAGTAAATATAGACAAATTCCAACAATAATTTCTTTAATAAAATAATTTTTTAAAAGTAAAATTGTAATAAAAGTTTTAACACATGAAAAAATTAAAATATATGTATTCATTTTTAAAGAGGTTTTTAAATAAAATAAATAATAAAATAAATATTCTAAAATTAAAATAATTAGATAATCATTATAAAAATTATAATAATATAAAACCATAATAAATGAAGTAATTAAAGCAGAAAAATTTGATTTTTTTAAATAAGCAAGTAACAAAGGAATGTTAATAACAATAAATGGCATTCCCTTATATAAAGGTCTTGCATATTTTAAAATTAAATATAAACTAGAAAAAACAGTTACAACAATTAATAAATCTCCTTCTTTTTTATTAAAAGTTTTCGCATAAGCAATATAAAGCAAATATACAGTTAAAGGCATACCAGCTAAAATCAAATCTAAAAGCAAAGTATCAAAAAATTCCATTTCTATCACCGACATTATTTTACAATATTTACTATGTCGAATTTTGTCGAAAAAAGAAAAAAACTGTTTATTTTTTAAAAACTAACAGTTTTGCTAGAACATAATTTGCTACTATAATGACTACTTGGTCAATTAATTTACTTATTGTATCATTTATATGTATAACACTATAAAGTATAAACATTAAAGCAATATCCATAATAAGGGAAACAACTCTTGAACCAAAGAAACTACTTATTTCTTTTAATTTTTCTCTACCCTTTGTGCTACTTTTAAAAACAAACTTTCTATTTGTAACATAAGCAAATAAAACGGAACAAATCCACGCTATTACATTTGCAATTTGAATATCTAAATTTCCTTTAGAAGAAAATATAGTATTAATAAGTACAAAATAAACAGCTAAATTAATTAAAGTAGTACATCCTCCAACAATTACATAATTAATAATTTCTTCATATTTTAAATAAATTTTTTTAATCATAATATACCTCTAACTACATTCATTTTTACAAACATTCTCATACACATATTTATATTGATTATTATTTTCATCTAATGTTATTCTAACGCATCCAGTCATTTCTTTACCCGTTGTTGGATTAGTAACACTTTTATCACTACTTATATAACCTTCAGACTTTAACCTAGATATAGTCATATCGCAAGAATTTGAAGGTAGGCTTTTTACATTATCAGTACCCCATCTTTTAGTAGCTTCAACAATAATTCTTTTTTGTTCATCTAAACTATCTTCTTTAGAACTATTAATAATTCCAATTATACTTAGAACTACAATGGTGGCAATAATACCCAATATAATAATTACTGCGAGTAATTCAATTAAAGTAAACCCTTTTTTCATTTCTACCACCTATTTTAAATTATACTTTGTTTCATTGTTAGTGTCAATTAATAAAACAAGATGCG
>CAVDHX010000011.1:0-4542 GCA_963609095.1 Sphaerochaetaceae bacterium
TTTTTTTTGATGATTTAATGTGATTTAATACAAAAGTTGAAACTTCTTTAGGTGATTCGGTATTTAATTCGGTTGTGTATGAAACCCCATCATAAGCTAAATCATATGTAGCCTTGACTTCCAAGATTTTTGTACTTCTTATATTATTTAAAGGGTTTTCAATGAATTTATATGTGTGCTGGTACAACACCCAAGATTACAAGAATTTTCAACAACTTGCCTAAAAGTCTCTTTGCCATGACCCCCATGTTTCCAACAATGTAATGTTGCATTTTCTACTTTGATGCTGCCTTTGTCAGTATAGGTATCTTTATCTAAATCAACAATATTTTCCTCTAATGAAGCTGCTAGAGTAATAATTTTAAAAGTAACCCCCGAAAACGATAACTAAACAAAATAAAAAAAGACTAGATTGCCATATAAATATATGATAACCTAAGGGGTGTCGTAACTTAAATATACATTAATTTTAAAACTATTTCTTTGAAAATCAGATCTTCCTAGATCTAATGTTTCAACATCTTTACTAAATATAGGGGGTGATTTATCATCATCTATATGCCTAGCACCTTTTCCAGTAGGAATTGGTTTTTTCAATAAATTCAGATAAATTTTTAGCATTAATTTATGTCTATCATTGTCCTCCTTATAGACTATAATTTCCTCCAAAAACTTATCTACAAATTCACTAACATTATTTTTAAAGGAGGCTTGCTTTTTAATAGCATCTTCAATAATATTGATATTACCAAAACTATCAGACATAATCTTTCTTTCTTGTTCTATTTTTCCAATCCTTATATTTAAAGATGATATATCTTCATTATATTTATCATTTCTTTCTTTAAATTCTAGATTATTAATACTACCATCAATATTCAATTCTAATAACTTTTCTTTTTTTGTTTCAATAGTTTTGATTTCTTTTTTTAATTTTGAAATTTCAAATTGATAATTGTTATCTATTTTTAAATTAGAATAATAATCTAACATTTCTTTTATAATTTCATTTTTATTATTAAATACTTGTTCCATAATAATTACAAAAATATTATTCAAGTCCATTTCTGCAATTATTGGACTTTCACAAGCATCTAGTCTATATTTTACATAATTACCACAAGCCCATCTAGGCTTTGTTTGTTTTCTTTTGCTTGACATTCTCTGGTAAGAAACATTGTGTTCACTACAAAATATTTTTGTAGTATAACAATATTTTCTTTCAGCTCTTTTGGCATTGCCATTACTTGCTTTCATTAGTGTACTTCTGCTATCTAATATCTCGTTTGCACGATTCCATAATTCTTCACTAACTATGGCTGGTACCCTTTTATCTTTATATATTACTTGTTCTTCTATTGGTATATAAACTCTCTGTTTAGTTCTATAATCAATAATTTCAGTAGTATGTCCACGATAAAAGCCTTTATATTTAGGGTTCTGCACGATTCTTTTTAATGTATCCTTATCATAAATATTTCCTTTATAATTATTTATACCTTGCCTGTGTAATTCCATTGCCAATTTATAAAAACCATATTTACCAGTAGCATATAATTCAAAAATTTTTCTTATTTTTTTTGCTTCTTCTTCTACAATTACTAATTTAGCATCATCTTTTTTATAGCCAGTGATTGTATTAGAGCCTAAAACTCTACCTTTTTTTATTGCTTCTTTATGTCCCCATTTAACACGCGAAGAAAGTCTTTTGACTTCTTCTTGAGCAACACTTCCCATCATATTAAGTATAAATTCAGAGTTAGGATCATAAGTATTTATTCCATTTGATTGAAAATATACACCAACATCATTAGCAAGTAATTCTTGTGTATATTTGATACTATCAGATAAATTTCTAGAAAATCTAGAAACTTCTTTTGTAACTATTAAATCAAAATAGCCAGATTTAGCATCATCAATCATTTGTAAAAATTTTTTTCTTCGTTTAACCGTACTACCACTAATACCTTCATCTATGTAACCATTAACATAAGTCCAATTTTTATTTGACTTTATAAAATTTTCAAAAAAAGATATTTGATTATCTAAAGAGTTTAATTGTTCATCAGTTTCAGTAGAAACGCGGGCATAAAAAGTAACTCTTAAAGGTAAATCAGAAATATTTTTGCCTTTCAGAATTTCTTCTCTGACTTTATAGAATCTCATAATCTACCTCCATATTAATTTTTTATCTTTTTACTACAACGATTAATTTTCTCATAAATAATTTTACAAACTTCATCATATTGCCTTTCAGTAATTACACCTTGATCATATAATTTTTTATTTATTATCAGTTCATATTCAAGGATAGTTATTCTTGGGGTTTTATTCAATTAAAAACACCTCCACTAATGGAAATGTATTTTATAAATTGTTTTATTATTACCTTTTTGACATAATTAGAAATTTTTAATTGTTATATTATTTACTATTTAAATCAAAATTTAACATTTCATTTGCAACATTTTCATATAAATCCTGTTCATGCTTAAGTGTGTCAAATAAAAACATCTTATCATTTTTATAATTTTTTAATCCTCTCATATAAAATGATTTATCACTATCAAGTACAATAAAGGGCATTATATTGTTTTTTAAACATTCTTTGAACATAATTATTCTACCAACCCGACCATTCCCATCACCAAATGGATGAATACATTCAAATTTATAGTGAAAATCAATGATATCTTCAATTGTAATATTTTTTAAATTGTTATACCATTTTAAAAGTTCTTTTATTTCTTTTTCTACATTTTCAGGTTCTGTTGTATCAATTACATTTATAAGTCCAATCTTATTAGGAACTATCTTAAATCCCCCAACATTATATCTAGGATTTTCTTCATCTGTTGTATTTCTTTTTAATATTTGATTCATTTTTATTATCATTTTTTCATTTAATGGTTCATCAATTACATCAAGGCAATAATCAAATAATCTAAAATGATTTTTCATTTCAGTTAAATCATCAAATTTTATTGCATCATCATTTTTTGGAATAAATGAATTTGTTTCAAATATATTTTCTGTTTCATCTTCAGATAATTTTCCACCTTCAATTTTATTAGAATTATATGCGAAATTTACTTGTGAGTAATGATATATATTCCCTTTAAATTTTGATTTTTTTTGTTCTATTAATTCCGTTTTTAATTTTTTAATATCCATTTAAATTATCCTTTCTATTATATATAAGTAGTTTAATTTATGTTAAATAAATATAATTAATTTTCAATAATGTACATAATAACGTATAACTATATTTATTTGTGTAACCACATTCAACAATATCATATTTTTTATCACTTAAATATTTTTTATCTTTTAAAATAAATTCATCGGTAAGTTCCATATCCTCGCAAGTCATTGCCAAATTATTTTCATAGATAGCATCATGCTTATTATAAAATTCAATATCAAATACTGGCCTGCTTTCTAAAAATTCCAAAACATTTTTATAATTTTCTAGATTGAGATAACACTGTGGAGGTGAAAAATCATTTTTTATTTCTTTTATTTCTTCTAATTTTACAGGTTTTTTAAACAATTGAAAACTCTCTATAGGAATAGCAAATTTTTCTCCAGCCTCAAGACATTTAGTAATTCTCGCATATACGTCTGAATTTTTGTCATAATTTGAAATAATTTTGTCCATATGTAATGCTTTACCCAGTTCCATAATACCAATAACTTTTTTTACAGGTGAACTTAGGTATAAATAAGCAGTAGTTGGCTCATCACAAAATCTTTTTCGATACTCATATTTTTTTATATCATATAAAATAGGTCTAAAGAACTCTGGACGGAAACTTAAAAAAATTTTTCTTTTCATTCGATTAGCTCTCCCTTTATAATTATTTTAATATTACAATTCAAGCAAAATAATACTTTAGATGTTATTATTTTCTAATAACCAATCAATAATATTTTTATGAATAATGCCATTCTGTGAAAAATCCGTTTTATCAAGTGAAAGAACATACTTTGGATAATTATCATCTATTACTTTAAATGCTCCAAATTCTCTTTCTATAACATCATTATTTGCAAGCAAATATGCTACTTGGTAATATTCTTTGACATTATCTTTAGTTGCAATAAAATCTACTTCTCCATCTTTGGTTTTTCCTATATATACATCATATCCTCTTTGTAAAAGTTCATTGTAAACAACATTTTCAATTGCAAAACTTTTATTTATTTCAAAATCATTATTTTTTATTTGTGCTATCCCTAAATCAGTCATATAATATTTATTTAATGTTTTTAGTATTGCTCTTCCATGTATATCATATCTATATATTTTTCTTATTATTAAAGCTTTACATAAAGCATCAAGATAAATATACAAAGTTTCCGTAGATATAGATTTACCTTCAGTTTTTAAAAAATTAATAACATTTTCAGCAGAAAATTCCCTACCTGTAGTATCAACAATATACTGTAGTAACAAATTAAAAAGAATTGTATCTTTTAATCCCAATCTATCAACTACATCTCTTAATATTATTGAATCAAATACACTATGTAAATAAT
>CAVDHX010000012.1:0-11474 GCA_963609095.1 Sphaerochaetaceae bacterium
TTCAGATGATGCGTATAAACTTGAAGTTACTTATAAATTTAAATATAAAAAATAAAGTCTCTATTATGAGGCTTTTATTTCTGGGTAATATTCTACATTATAATCATGGCCTGTAGAATCTAAATTTTTAAGTTCATCTGTTGTTATAAGAAAAAATTTATGAAGTAGGATATTTTTTCCATCGCTTGTTATTGGATCGTCCCATGTTAAGTCTAGGTGTAACCATTGGTTATTTATATATACTAAGTTCCATATGTGATTTGAATTAGATATTTTGTAATTAGGAATGTTAAGTTTATCTAGGTAGATTTTCATGGCATCACTATAGCCACTACATAGGGCGATGTTATCAATTAGCGGGCCATTTGCTTTATGTGAATTTGAATTGCTTATGTCGTTTCCGTTTTCTATTGCATCTGCTCTTTGTTTATCATAGCTACTTTTGTTGATTAGGTAATCATGGAATGCTTTGATTTTATTTATTTCTGTCATGTTATTTGTAATATTTTCATTTTCGAATTCTTTTATTTTATTTTCTATTTCTGTTATTTCATTATCTGTATATAATTTATCGATTTTAACGGTTATTTCTCCGTAGGCTGTTATTTGAAAGTAGATTTTTTTATAACTGTTATATGGTGATACAAGGTTATTTATTGTGGAAAGTAAAATTTGATTATTTGATATTTCTGAAA
Organism: Sphaerochaetaceae bacterium; assembly: GCA_963609095.1. GTDB lineage: Bacteria > Bacillota_I > Bacilli_A > RF39 > UBA660 > Coprosoma. The sequence goes on from CAVDHX010000012.1 coordinate 696, forward strand.
ATTCATCATTACAATTTTTATAATTTTTATCACAGTAGAATGTAAAGTTGTCAATTCCGTGATTTAATACTGTATAAATTACGTTTAGTATTTCTTGTTTATTTTTCACATGAAAGTTATTAGTATCTTGAACAAATGAAAAGTTATAATTATTATAATTTTTTATTTGGTTTGGTAAGGTAACTTTTTTATTTTGAATTGAATTTGTCATTACATAGTCGATGATTTTTTCTTTATATGAATAGCAAAATATTAAAGTTATACATAATATAATTGTTATATAGTTTGTTTTTTTTTGCATTTTATCACCTTTAAATATTAAAAAAGTAAATTACATTGCATTTACTTTCTTTGTTAATCTTGATTTTTTACGTGCACTAGTATTTTTTGGCATTACTTTAGCGCCTGCTGCCTTGTCGATTCTTTTAATGGCAGTTTTTAAATTAGCTTCAGCTGCATCTTTATCTTTTTTTGCTATAGCTCTTTCAACGTTTTTAACTGCAGTTTTAGCACTTGCTAAATATTCATGATTACGTTCTTCTTTTTTGATATTAACAAGAACTCTTTTTTTCGCATTTTTTAAGTTGGCCATAAATTTCACCTCCAAGCCACATGTACAACCATTTTAACAAAATTTATAGAAAAAATCAATAAAAACTTATTTTTTGTTAAAAATAAAAATAGGGTGATTATAGATGAAACATGAAGTTGATTTAAAAAATAAAATTTTAAGAACTGATTTGGCGGTTGAGCTTATTGATAATGGTAGTTTTAAAAAGGTTGATGATGTTAAGATAACTAGTATATGTTTGAATGAGGATGAGGCTAGTAAAATTGGTAAAAGTATGGGTAATTATATTACTATTGAGTTTGATGATGTTACTGATAGTTTTAATGAAAATAAGGTTAAGAATATTTTGACTGATGAGCTTAAGAAGATTTTATGTTCTAAAAATATAAAAAAATCTGATGTTGGTCTTATTATTGGACTTGGTAATAAGAAATCTACTCCAGATGCTTTGGGGCCTTTGGTGGTGGATAAGGTTGTGGTTACTAATCATATATATATGTATGGTTCTTTGGATGATAAATATAATAGGGTTTGTGCGATTACTCCTGGTGTGACTGGTGAAACTGGTATTGAAACTGGTGATATGATTAAAAGTATTGTTAATGAGGTTAAGCCTAATTTTGTTATTGTGATTGATGCTTTGGCTGCTTCTTCTATTGAGAGGGTTAATAAAACTATTCAAATGACTGATAGTGGAATTAATCCTGGTAGTGGTGTTGGTAATAAAAGAAAGGAGATAAGTGAGAAGACTTTAAATATTCCAACTATTGCGATTGGAATTCCTACAGTTGTGGATGCGGCTTGTATTGTTAGTGATACTATTAATTATATATATTCACATTTTGCTTATCACAAACAGGCTTATTATAATCCAGCAAGTAAGCTTACTATGGGAGTTAATTATTTGAAGTTGCAAAAGAATTTTAAAATAAATAATGATGATAAAAAGAAAATTTTAGGTATGATTGGAATGTTAAATGATGAGGAAACTAAGAGGTTAATTTATGAAATTTTAACACCAATTGGTTATAATTTAATGGTTACTCCAAAGGAAGAGGATTTTGTTTTGGAAAAGCTTTCTAGGATTATTAGCGGTTCTATAAATGAATGTATGCGTAGTTAATTTTTTTCTACATTTTATTTACTACCTTTTTAATACAATTAAATAGGGGAATCGTAATGAAAAAAATTAGATTAAAAAAAAGAAAGTTTAAATTTAGGTTAATATTTTATGCTTTTGTTATGTTTTTAGGTTATCAGATTTCTTTTAATTTTATTATGAATTTGAAATTGGTTAATTCTAATGAGGAATTTGTGAAGGCTATGCTGGTTGATAGTAATTATCATTTGCTTTATGAAAAGAAGGCTAATAATTTATTTTCTAGGTTATTTTCTAAGGTGTTTGATGTTAATAAGCCAATTGCTATTTTGGAAAATACTTTTCATTTTAAACCAAATGTGTTAACGAGTATGACTTATATGAATAATCCAAAGTCTGAAAGTGTTGTTAAATTAGAGACTAAATCTAGCGTGTATATTTATAATACTCATCAGACTGAGGCGTATCAGGGGAATGCTTTGGAGGGATATAATATAAAACCTGGTGTAATGATGGCTTCTTATATTTTTCAAGATAAGTTAGCTAAGGAAGGTATAAAGGCTGATGTAATGGAAGATAATATATCTGATTATTTAAATTTGAATAATATGAAATATAATAAAAGTTATATGGCTAGTCGTAAGTTTTTAATGGATGCTCTTAATAAATATAATGAGTATAAGTTAATTATTGATCTTCATCGTGATTCAATTTCTAAGGATAAGTCAACTGTGGTTATTAATAATAAGTCATGTGCGAAGGTGAGCTTTGTTGTTGGTGAGGATCATGATAATTATGAGAAGAATTTAAAGGTAAGTAATGTTTTGAATGATAATATAAAGCAAAAGTTTCCTAGTTTAACTAGAGGAATTATGATAAAAGGTGGGAAAGGTTCAAATGGTATATATAATCAGGATATATCAGAAAATATTATTTTGATTGAGATTGGCAGTCAAGAAAATACTATTGATGAGGTTTTAAATACTATTGAGCTTCTTTCACCAATAATAGGGGATTATGTTAATGCATAGGAATGCTAATAGGGTATTTAGATATTTACTTTTTACTTTTTTTATTGTGTTTATTTCGCTTTATATTTCTCAAAGCACTGGTTATTTTGAGTATCGCAGTAGTAAGAAGGTTGCTCTTACGAAAAGTCAAATTGAAAAGTTTGAGAGTGACATTAAAAATGGTAAAAAAGTTGATGTTGATAAGTATATTTCTTTTAATAATAGAAGTTATCAAAATGGAATTTCTAGGGTGGGACTTTCTTTATCTAAAGTGTCTGAGAAATATATTCAGAAAATTATTAATGGAAGTTTTAAACTTTTGGGTAATTTAGTAGGCTCATGACCTAGAAATGTGGTATTATATTTCTAGGTGATTTTTATGCTTAAAATTGGTTCTCATGTTTCTTTTACTAAAAATGGTGGTTTGAAGCAAAGCGTTTATGAGGCTATGAGTTATGGTTGTAATACTTTTATGTTTTATACGGGGGCTCCTCAAAATACGGTAAGAAGTAAGATAGATTTAGAAAATGCTGATGAGGCACATCAGTTAATGAAAAAAAATGGTATTGATGAGATTGTAATACATGCTCCTTATATAATTAATCTTGCTAATGAAAGCAAGTTTGATTTTGCTGTTAATTTTTTAAAGGAAGAGCTTGAAAGAGCTAAGCTATTGAAGGTTGATAAGGTTATTCTTCATCCTGGGTCTCATGTTGGTATGGGTGAGGAAGAAGGAATTAAAAATATTATAAAGGGTTTAAATTTGGTAGTTAATGATGATAGCCCAATTATTTGTTTGGAGACTATGGCAGGAAAAGGTAGTGAGGTTGGATATAGTTTTGAACAATTGAAACAAATATTAGACGGGGTTATAAAAAAAGATCATATAATGTTTTGCCTTGATACGTGTCATTTAAATGATGCTGGGTATGATTTAAATAATTTTGATGATGTTTTAGAACATTTTGATGAAGTTATTGGTATTGATAAAATAGGATGTATTCATATAAATGATAGTAAAAATCCTAGGGGTTGTCATAAAGATAGACATGAAAATATTGGATATGGCACAATTGGTTTTGATGTTTTAATTAATATAATTTATAATGATAAATTAAAAAAAGTATCTAAAATATTAGAAACTCCTTATGTTGATAAAATACCACCTTATAAGTTTGAAATAGAGATGATTAAATGTAAAAAATTTAATGATAATTTATTAGATGAAGTTAGGTGCTATAAAAAAGATTGATATTTATTTAAGTAAAAATCAAATAATTTATTACATTTTTCAAAGGTTTCATTATTTAAGCTTTTTTTAATTTCATTAATTGTATTTTCTTTGTTTCCATAAAGTAGATTTTTCCATTCTTTTTTTAGGTATAGGTATAAAATATCTATTTCTTTATTTGTTAATGTAATGTTATTTTTTAAGGCAAAGTTATTGATATCATTTTTATTTATTTTTGTTATATAGTTTTCAATTAGTTTATTCATAAATCCTCCTATTAATAGGTTATGATATATAAGAGATGAGGTGATAGTTTTGAAAAATTTTTTTAATAAGATGATGGAAAAGAAGAAATCTTCTTTGAAGATTCATCGCTGGCAGAAGAGGCAAAGTTATAATTTTAATACTTATAGGGAAAATAAGGATATTAAAGTTGAGATTGAGAAGAGGTATAATATTTTAACTTTTATTGTTGTTTTGGTTCTTTTGGTTTTGGTATCTGGTCTTTATATGGTTCAGGTTGTTGGAAAAGAAAAGTATCAAAAGGAGTTAAAGAATTTAACTAAAAAGATTGTGTATGGGTCAAGTGCTCCTAGGGGAAGAATATATGATCGAAACGGTAAACTTATTGTTGATAATTCACCTAGTAAGGTTATTTATTATAAAAAACCTTCTAATGTTACAACAAAAAGTGAGATTGAGGTTGCTTATAAGTTAGCTGGTATGATTAGTATTGATTTTTCTAAATTATCTAATAATGATTTTAAGGAGTTTTGGATTAAAAATAATTCTAAAAAGGCTGATCAAAAGATTACTTCTGGTGAGTGGAAAAAACTTGAGGAAAGAAAGCTTACATCTGATGATATTTATAAATTGAAAATTGAAAGGGTAACTGATGAGGATTTATCTATATATGGTGATAACGATAGGAAAGCTGCTTATATTTATACTTTGATGAATACAGGTTATTCTTATGAGGAGAAGGTTATTAAAAATGATGATGTATCTGATGAGGAGTATGCTTTGGTTTCAGAGAATATAAGTACTTTAAAGGGTATAAATACTAAATTAGATTGGAATAGGTCTTATCCTTATGGTAATGTTTTAAGAAGCATATTAGGTAGTGTCTCTTCAAGTAAAACTGGTCTTCCGAGTGATAAGAAGGAATATTATTTGAAAAAAGGTTATAGTTTAGATGATAGAGTTGGAACTAGTAATTTAGAGTATCAATATGAAGATATTTTGAAGGGTAAGAAGAATAAGTATGAGGTTTTGTCTGATGGCTCTTATAAGTTAATTGAAGAAGGTAGTAGGGGACAGGATATTGCATTATCTATTGATATAGAACTTCAAAAGTATTTAGAAGAGGTTTTAACCGAAGAGGTTTTAGCTACTAAAAAAGAGGCTAATACGGAATATTATGAAGGTTCTTTTGCAATTATAACTAATCCTAAAACTGGTGAAATTTTGGCTATGAGTGGTAAGAAATTAGTTAATGAAAATGGTGAGGAAAAGGTTATTGATTATTCTTATGGTACTTTTCAAAATTCAGTAACTATGGGGTCTGTTGTTAAGGGGGCTTCTCAAATTACGGGATATAATACTGGTGCTTTGAAAATTGGTGAAGTAAGGTATGATACTTGTGTTAAAATTGCTGGTACTGCTCAGAAGTGTTCTTGGAAGGCACTTGGAAAATTAAATGATGTTACGGCTCTTGCTTATTCTTCAAATACGTATCAATATTATACGGCTATAAAGGTTGGTAAGGGTAGTTATAAATATAATAAACCTCTTGTTATTGATAAGGAAGCTTTTAATACGTATAGAAATACGTTTGCTCAATTTGGATTAGGGGTTAAGACTGAAATTGATTTACCTAATGAAACTACTGGTTATAAAGGTAAGGGAGAGACTTCTGGATTGCTTTTAGATTTTTCAATTGGACAGTATGATAATTATACTCCAGTTGAACTTTCTCAATATATTAATACTATTGCGGATAATGGTAATAGAAGGAAACTTTATTTGATGAAGGGTTATTATAAAGATGGTAAAATTATTAATGAAACTGCAAGTAAAATTTTAAATAAGGTAGATACAAAGGATGAATATATGAACAAGGTTCATGAAGGCTTTGAAGCTGTTTTAAAATATGGTACTGGTGCGGGATATATTGATATGGTTTATAAACCGGCTGGTAAAACAGGAACTTCGCAAAGTTTTGTTGATACTGATGGTGATGGTAAAATAGATAAGGCAACAATTTCAACGACGTTTGCGGCTTATGCTCCATATGATGATCCTAAGGTTGCTTTTACGATAATATCACCAAATGTTTCACGTGAAGATGGAAAAACTACTCATCAGTCTTCGATAAATAAGCGTTTAGCTCAAAAACTATCTAAAAAATACTTTGAAATTTACCCATAATTTGATATAATGTTGAATAGAAATGCAAAAGGAGGGATATTATGGCTAAAAAAGGCGAAGCTAGAGATAATATAACTTTAGTATGTGGTGTTTGTAAAAATGAAAACTACCGTGTAGAGAAAAATAAAAGAAATACACCTGAACGTTTAAAATTAAATAAATATTGTCCTAAATGTCAAAAACATACTGAGCACAATGAAAAAAAATAATTCATGGAGGTAGGATATGATAAATATTAATGATATTAAAAATGGTATGACAATTGTTATTGATAATAATATATATCAAATTTTGGAATTTTTACATGTTAAGCCAGGTAAAGGTCCAGCTTTTGTACGTATTAAGTTAAGAAATTTACGTACTGGTTCAACAATTGAACAGACATTTAATACTAATATTAAGTTCGAAAAGGCTGTTATCGAAAAGAAGCCAATGCAATTTTTGTATAATAATGGTGATATGTATAATTTCATGAATATGGAAACATATGAACAAATGGATTTAGCTAAAGACAGTTTAGGGGAAAATGTTAAGTTTTTAAAAGAAGGCTTAGAAGTGGATGTAACTTTTTATAAGGGCGAAGTTTTAGGCATAACTTTACCTGATAAGATTGAATATGTAGTTGCTCATACTGAACCAGGGGTAAAAGGTAATACAGCTACTAATGCTACTAAGGAAGCTACTTTAGAAAATGGTTTAGTTATAAAAGTACCATTATTTATTAATGAAAATGAGAATGTTATTGTGTCAACTAAAGACGGTAAATATGATTCAAGAGCTTAATGTATAAAAGAATAAAGAGGTGGAAATATGTTAGAAAAAGATAGGTTTTTAGCAATACGAAAATTAGCACGTGATATTAGAGAAGATAATAGCAAAATATTTAAATCTTTTGAAAAATTATCATTTGATAAAGCTGTAGATGAAAAAGAAAAATTTATAAATTCTGTTATTGATAATATGAATATTGCTTTTAGCGATGGTGAAGAGGGAAGAGAAGAAAAACAAATTTTTAGGGCTAATCTTTTAATACCTGATGATGATGAGTTTTTTGAATGTTATTCTAATGACAAAAATATTCGTAATTTAATGAATAAATATAATGTTAATATTGAAGACATTATGAGTAAAATAACGGAGTTAAATGTGTATAATAAGTATATTGATGATGATAAATCTAATAATAATACTTCTAATGATGGTACTTCATTTGTTTCAGAGATGGTTAAAATTTCTCCTAAGGATGCAGAAAGTTTATTAGATGAAATTGATAATTTATCTTCTGTTATGGAAGATTTAGAACCGACTGAGGAAAAACCCGAATTATTAAAACCTCAGACTGTTGAAGTCTCTGAGGAAGAATTTAATGATTCATTTGATGATATAACTTTGGCTGTTTCTAATTTTGTTGATGATTATCATGATAAGCTAAAGCAATTAGAAGATAAAGATAAAATGATAAAATCTTTACAAGAAGAAATTGAAAATTTAAAAAGTAATAGTAAATCTTGTGATAGTTTAAGAGAAGAAAATGAACTTTTGAAAAAGGAAAATGAAGATCTTATTGATGAAAACAAAGTATTAGCAAGTAAACTTGAGAAAAGTGCTAAAATTTTAAATAAAATCTATAATAGTATTTCTAAAAAATAAATTTTGTGTTGATTATTGGGAAGCAGGATTCTGTTTCTTTTTTTATATGAAATTATGTGGAATTCCACATAACTAAAAGTTCTACATAAATGAAAAAAGATAGGAATTAATCCTATCTGTTGTAGTATTCGATAATTAATGCTTCGTCGATGTCAGCATTTAATTCGCTACGTTCAGGCATTCTTACGTAAGTTGCTTCCATTTTTTTATCATCATAGGTAATAAATTCTACTCTGTTTTTTAATGCTTCTAATGATTCTTTGACAACTTTTAATTCTTTATCATTTTCCATTAAGCTAATAACGTCTCCTGCTTTAACTTGATATGATGGAATGTTAACACGTTTTCCATTTACTGTGATGTGACCGTGATTTACAAGTTGTCTAGCACCTTTTCTTGTAGTAGCAAATCCTATACGATATACTAAATTATCTAAACGTGATTCTAGTAATTTAAGTAAGTTTTCACCATTGACACCTTTCATTTTAACGGCTTTAGTAAAAGCTTTTTTCATTTGTTTTTCGTTTAAACCATACATGAATTTAACTTTTTGTTTTTCTTGAAGTTGAATACCGTAGTTTGATAATTTCTTTTTACGTTCTTGTCCATGTTGTCCTGGTGCATAAGGTTTTTTTGATAATTCTTTACCATTTTCTAATATTGAAAAACCAAAACGTCTAGATTTTTTGTAAGTTGGGCCAGTATATCTTGCCATTTTATTTCCTCCCTTCACTTATAGCGCGAAAGGCTGTTTTAAAATAATTATAGGGTGAATTATATTAATACTTATTCGCAACTAATAAGTAACCCCTTTAGGGAATAACCACATTATAATTTTTTAAAACAATGTTGCTTTAACACGCTGGTTATAATTATATTATTATTTCGTTTTAAAGTCAATAGTTTGATTTTTTTAGTTTTTGATGTAATTTAGTAAACTTGTAAAATTTATTTACAGTTTTGCTTACTAGATGTTATACTATATGTAGTTAGAAGGTAGATGTTATGTCAAAAATTATTGATAGTATTTTAGGATTTGCGATTGGTGATGCGATGGGGGTTCCAATCGAATTTGAAAATAGGGATGATTTATTAAAAGATCCAGTTGTTGAAATGAAGGGGTTTGGTAGTTATGATGTTCCAAGTGGTGTATGGTCTGATGATACATCACTTACTTTAGCTACTATTGATTCTATTTTGGAGTGTCATACAATTGATTATGAAGATATGATGAAAAAGTTTTGTGATTTTTTAAATTTTTCAAAATATACGGCAACTGATAAGGTTTTTGATGTTGGTAAGACTACTAAAGAAAGTTTAATGAGATATTATTTAAAGAAAAATAATTTTGATGAATGTGGAAGCACTGATGTAAATAGTAATGGTAATGGTTCTTTGATGAGAATGGTTCCTATTGCTTTTTATACTTATTATGCGGATATTTCTGAGGATAAGTTACTTGGTATTGTTAAAAAGGTTTCTTCTTTAACACATGCTCATGAGTTTAGCGTATTAGGGTGCTACATATATGTTAAGTATATTCATTTTATTTTGTCTGGCTATGATAAGTTTACGGCGTATGAAAAGGTTAAAAATCTTAATTATTATAAGTTTAGTGAGGATGCTAGAAGATGTTATAAAAGATTTTTAACTACTGATATTTATAAATTAGATTTAGATTATATTAAATCAAGTGGATATATTGTTGATACTTTAGAAGCTGTTATTTGGACTTTTTTAAATACAAATTCTTTTATGGAGGCTATTGTTGGTTCAATTAATTTAGGCGGAGATACTGATACTATAGGTGCTTTAACTGGTGCTTTAGCTGGTCTTATTTATGATGTTCCTTCTTCTTTGATTTCTAAACTTAAAAATAATGAATATTTGTTAGATTTAAGTAAGCGGTTTGATGAAGAATTAAGATTAAATATTTTGAAATTTGATATGGTTATTGATAATAGATATGGAATTGTTAAAGGTAATCATAATACTTTGTTTATAAAAGCTGGAAGTGGTGGGAGTATTCAAGGTTATCAAAATAAATATTTAAAGATTGCAAGAAGTGTTAATTATAAATATGGTTTGACAGTTATTGTTGCTTCTAACATTGAAACATCAATAATTAATGATTTTGAGAATGTAAAAGAATACTTATGTGGTGATATTTATTTTATGGGAATGAGTAATGGTGCATCACAAGGTATTCAGAATTTGTGTGATGATGATAGAATTAAAAGTATGCTTTTGGTTAATTGTCCTCTTATGATTAATCTTCATAAAACTAAAGAGGGAATTAGTAAGTATAAAGGTAAAATTACTTTCGTTTTTGGTACTAAGGATCCTTCTTTTAATTATTTGCCTTTGATTCAAGATTTTAGAAATGTTAGGGTTGTTACTATTTTGGGTCAAGATCATAATTTTAGTAGAGGCGATGAGTTTTTAGATTTACCTTGTAAATATTTGTTTTCTAATTTGAAAGAGATAAATTAATAAAGAAAACAGCTATATAAATGTTATATGGCTGTTTTTTGGGAAAATATATTTTTGGTTAATATTTTTATTCAAAATGTTTAAAAATTTGATATACTTGTAATAGTAAAGGGATGTATAAATTATATTTATATGATTAAGTTAAAAAAGGTGATAATATGTATAAAGACAGAAGACAAAGGAAAATAATAATGGTTAGTTTAATTTTTACTTTAATTTGTATGACGGTTGGGTATGCTGCATTTCAGTCAAATTTAAATATAACCGGTAGTTCTACGGTGACTTCTAATTGGGA
>CAVDHX010000013.1:0-8727 GCA_963609095.1 Sphaerochaetaceae bacterium
GTCATATGTAAGCCTTTCTAGAGGAATCATCTCCTCATATATAACATACGACATAGATTATCAATTTCCTTTTTTTATATCAAAAAAATTAAAAGTTTTTATGTTTTTAATTAGTGCCAATTAATTCTATTAACATTAATTATCACAATTATTAAACGTGTTGTCTTCAATATACTCTACACTATTAAAGTGCAATTTAAAGTACAATTTAGTAATTGACTTAATGACTAATTTATGGTTATAATATTTAAGAAAAGCGCTGATAAAGATAAGTAATATTAATTTTATTTAAAGAAAGTTAGTGGTCGATGTAAACTAATAATAAAATAATATGAAATCTACTTTTGAGTGGAGCTAATTACTCTCGGGTAAAACCGTTATCTATAATTAAGACTTTTGTTAGGGTGGCACCGCATAATTATGCCCCTACTTCATTAGTCTTTTTTTATTAAAAGCGTTTAGAAAGGAAATAAATATGATAGATATTAAATTAATTCGTGAAAACAAAGAACTAGTTAAGGAAAACATTAAGAAAAAATTTCAAGAAAAGAAATTACCTTTAGTTGATGAAATTTATGAAAATGATATTAAGTGTCGTGAGGCAAAATTAAAAGGTGATGAATTAAGGGCTTTAAAAAATGAAAAAAGTTCATTAATTGGTAATCTTTTACGTGAAGGAAAAAAGGAAGAAGCTGAAAGTATAAAACAAGAAATTACTAAATATAGTAAAGAGATTATTGAGTTAGAAAATAAAGAAGAAGAGTTAAGAAAAAAAATAAATCAAGATATGATGGTTATACCAAATATTATTGACCCATCTGTACCAATTGGGGAAGATGATAGTAAAAATGTAGAAATTGAAAAGTTTGGAGAGCCTATTATTCCTGATTTTGAAATACCACATCATGCAGATATATGTTCAAGATTAAATGGACTTGATAAAGATAGTGCGGGGAGAACAAGTGGGAATGGTTTTTATTATTTAATGGGTGATGTTGCTAGATTACATTCAGCTATGCTTTCATATGCTCGCGATTTTATGATTGATAAAGGTTTTACTTATGCTGTACCACCTTTTATGATTAGAAGTGATGTTGTTAATGGTGTTATGAGTTTTGAAGAAATGGATGCGATGATGTATAAAATTGAAGGTGAAGATTTATATTTGATTGGAACGTCTGAGCATTCAATGATTGGTAAATTTAAAGATCAGATAATAAATGAAGATGAACTTCCAATCACTTTAACTTCATATTCACCTTGTTTTAGAAAAGAAGTAGGTGCTCATGGAATAGAAGAAAGAGGTCTATACAGGGTACATCAATTTGAAAAGGAAGAAATGGTTGTATTATGTAAGGCTGAAGATGGAATGGATTGGTATAACAAAATGTGGAGTTATACTGTTGAATTCTTTAGAAGTTTAGATATACCAGTTAGAACATTAGAATGTTGCAGTGGCGATTTAGCGGATTTAAAGGTTAAATCATGTGATGTTGAAGCTTTTAGTCCTAGGCAAAATAAATATTTTGAGGTTGGTAGTTGTTCAATTTTAGGGGATGCTCAAGCTAGAAGATTGAAAATACGTATGAAAACAGATAATGGAAATGAATATTTAACAACATTAAACAATACTGTTTTAGCTTCTCCAAGAGGTTTAATTGCTTTCTTAGAGAATAATGTAAATGAAGATGGAAGTGTTAATATACCAGAAGCTTTAAGACCTTATATGGGTGGAAAAGAAAAGCTTATACCAAAAAACTGATAGAATATCAGTTTTTTTGGTATTTTAAAAGGATTTTTAATTTTTAAATCGTATGTTAATATATGAGGGATATTAGAAAGGAGACATATGATAGAACACATAAGATTTATAATTTATGTTATCTGGGAATATTTTGATTATTTATCTAGATGACTATCACCATTTGTATAATCAATTGTTATACCTTCTTGTACATTATATAAATATACATTAAAACAAATATCCTTGCATTTATCTTCTACAGAACTTGCTTCTATTTGAACACCGCTTGCTAATAAGTTTTCATTTTTATAAATTGGTGTAACACGATATAAAACGTGATTATTAGTTTCTTTTACATAGTTAGCAACTTTATTTTCATATTCAAGCATGGTAGTAGCATTCATATATCTTGTACAAGTTATTAAATTTTTTTCGTTAGCATTTTCTCCTGTTAATTGATAGCCTATTAAATGACAGCGATTATACAAATATTTTCCATCTACTATGTCATACTTTATTGTATGCCACCCAGAAGGTTTAATCATGCCGATTGAGCCTCTTTTTTCTGTTGGCATTGTTTCTACACCAACTTTCGCATAGGCAACTCCTGCTCTAGATAAATAATCTAAATCACTATAACTTTCAAATGTATCTTTATTGTAATCTTCATCAGAAAAATCAGGTTTATTATTATTTAAAACTATTGATGAGGTGCCAGTATATTCTGGGATGTCTGATACACTATAGGAAGTTTCTTTAGTTAATTGTTTAATATCGTCTTGATAATAAAAACAAGCTATTATCAATAAAGTAAAGAAAGAAATTAATAAATTTACTATTTTTTTATTCATTATTTAGCCTCCGACCAGTTAATACCATAATTTATATCTACAGAAAGTGGAACTGTAAGTTCATAAACATTATTCATGACATTTTCAACAATTTCTTTCATTTTTTCTAGTTCTTCTTTAGGCACATCGAATATTAATTCATCATGAACTTGAATTATCATTTTGCTTTTTAATTTATTTTTTTTAATAGCATCTGACATTTTAACCATGGCCAGTTTAATTATATCAGCAGCTGTACCTTGAATTGGTGTATTTAAAGCTATTCTTTCACCTGATTGTCTAATTGTATAAACTGTATTTTTTAATTCAGGAATATTTCTTTTTCTTTCAAACATTGTTTTTACGTAACCATTTTCTTTAGCTTTATTAATAGTGTTATCCATATATTCTTTGATGCCTGGATATGTTTCTAAATATGTGTCAATAAATTTTTGTGCTTCTTTAGGCCTTATACCAATATTTTCGCCCAATCCAAAACCACTTATTCCATAAATAATTCCAAAATTAACTGCTTTAGCAACTCTTCGCATTTGACTTGTAACAAGGTCTAATGGAACGTTAAATATATCACTAGCAGTTTTTGAATGAATATCTATTTTGTTTGAAAAAGCTTCTTTTAAAGCAGGAACATCAGCAATATGAGCAAGTATTCTTAATTCAATTTGAGAATAATCTGCACTTAATATGTAATCATAATCAGGAACAAATGCTTTTCTTATTTTTCTACCATAATCATCTCTTACTGGTATATTTTGTAAATTGGGTTCAATTGATGAAAGTCTACCTGTTCTAGTTAAATTTTGAGTATATATTGTATGAATTTTATTATCTTTTATACATCCTATTAATCCTTCAACGTAAGTTCCATATATTTTAGAAAGTTTTCTATATTCAATTATTAAAGGTATTATTGGATGTGCACTTTTAAGTTTATTTAAAACATCAATTGCGGTTGAATATCCACCTGTAGTCTTTTTTTTATGAGGTAAGTTTAATTTTTCAAATAAAATTTCACTAAGTTGTTTAGGTGATGATATATTAAATTCGCATCCTGCATAATTATAAATATCTTTGGTTAAAAGTTCTAATTTTATTTTGATATCTTCGCCCATATTTTTTAAAACATCTGCATTAACTTTTACTCCAGTATATTCCATATCAGCTAAAACAAATGCGAGTGGAAATTCGATATTTTTATATAAATATTCGATATTTTCTTTTTTTATTTTTTCAGTTAAAATTTCTTTTGTTTCATAAATAAATTTAGCTTTTTTAACACAGTTTAGGGCAATAATATTTTCATCAGGTAATTTTAAATGGCCAGGTTTTCCATATGTTTCATCATAAAAATTTAATTTATAATCTAACTGGCCTGCTAGATAAGCAATGTCTTCTTTCATATTATAATCAAGCAAAGCTCCTGCTATCATTGTATCAAAACAAATGTTATCCATTTCAATGTTTTGATATTTTAAAGAAACAATTAATTTTTTTAAATCATATGTGTATTTTTTATTTTCTTTTAAAAATTTAGGATTTTGTTTTAAAATATTTATTGGTATGTAATATGATACATTCTCATTATAAACGCCCATACCTATTACTTTTGCATTGTGATAATTATGTCCTAGTGTTTCAAGATAGCAAGCTACACTTCCTTCTATATCAATTTCAGATATATTATTAATGATTTTAACTTCTAATGGTTTTTCTAAAATATTTTTCTTTTGTTTTTTTAAAAATGAATAAAATTCTAATTCTTCATAAATAGGGTTTAATTTTTCTAAATCCTCTTTCAAATATTTTGTATCATCAATACTAATTTCCATAGGAACATTTTTAACAATGGTCGCCAAATGATATGACTTATAAGCATTATCTTTATCATTTAATAATTTTTCTTTTAATTTACCTTTAATATTATCTATATTTTCATATATACCATCTAATGTTTTATATTCATGTAGAAGTTTTAAGGCTGTTTTTTCACCTATTCCCTTGACACCTGGAATATTGTCAGAAGCATCGCCCATTAAGGCTTTTAAATCAATTATATTAATAGGATCAATACCATATGCTTGTTTGAATGTATCAACATTATATCTAATGTAATCATGTTGTTTTAATAATTTAATATCAACATCATTTGAAATTAATTGTAATAAGTCTTTATCACTACTTACAATTGTACCAATAAAATTTTCTTCGTCATCGCAGTATTTAGCGAACGTACCAATAATATCATCTGCTTCATAGTTATCTATTTCATAATATTTTATTCCCATTGCAGTTAATAACTCTTTCGCAACTGGAAATTGTTTTTTTAACTCGTTTGGTGTTTCTACTCTTCCATCTTTATATTCTTCATACTCTTCATGTCTAAATGTTTTTCCCTTATCAAATGCGACAATAACATATTCTGGATTTTCTTCATTTATTATTTTATTTATCATATTGGTAAATCCAAATAAAGCATTGGTTGGGAACCCTTTACTATTGTTCATGAAATTACCATTATATGCGGTTGCATAATAACTTCTAAACATTAAATTATTACCATCTATTAATATTATTTTTTTCATACTATCACCATAAATATTTTACCATATAAAAAGCTTAAATGTAATCATTTAAGCTATTTTAAACCAGCTGTTTTAAAGAATTCATCTAATTTGCTAGTATCATCTGTATAACCACTAAGTTCAGCAACAACTTTTTTGTCTTTAATAGCTAGTGTTAGTGGAGTACCCCAATCAGAGTTATCATTAAAGTAACTTAATGAAGACATAAAGCTTTGAGAATCAGTACTACTTAAAGTATCAATATCTAGATAGTATACTGGAATATTATTATCCCCAGCATATTCGTTAATAATAGGTTTAAATTGTTTACAATAGCTACATGTAGATTGAGTTACTATAAGTGTAAATACCTCATCACTTTCAGCTAAACATTGATATTGTTCATAAGTTAATTTAGAAAGATTACTGTACTCACTATCACTAGTAGCATTACAAGCAAATTTAGCAAATCCAGCTTCTTTTAATTTTTCATAAACTTTAGTACTATCATCTAAATCACCTTCTAGACCATAAGTAACTTTTTTGTTTTCTAAAATAACTAAACTAGAATTTTTATAACTTACTTTATCAGTTTTTAAATTCTTTTTAATAGTTTTTAAATCTGTATTAGATATTTCGTCACTTAAATAATAAATTGCTTTATTTGATTTAGATGCGGCTTTATTTAAAGCTTTCTTTTCAGAATTACTTAATCCATCAGAAACTACTAAGGCTACTTTATTTTTTTGTTTATATAAGCATTGATATTGTTTGTAATTAACACTACCTAATTTACTATAATTTTTATCTCCTTTAACTCCACAAGTAAATGATTTATCAGCTTCAGGCCAAAATGCAATTACTAAGATTAAAGCTACTGCCAAAGCTACTGAAAGAAAAAATACTAACATTCTTTTATTTTCATTCATAATATACCTCTTTTCTCTTTATATAATAACATATTTTAAGTTTTCTAATCAACATAATACAATGAATTTATTGCGAAATCATATTTTTTATTTTAAATAATATATTTAAATATGAATTATATATTATTAATTATTAAAGGTTTTATTATTGGAAGTGCTAAAATAATACCAGGAGTTTCTGGTGCTGTAATTGCTATTACACTAGGTGTGTATGAAAAAATAATTAAAATAATATCTCATCCATTTAATGTTAAAAATATAAAATACACAACGCCACTAGGTTTAGGAATTGGACTTAGTATATTTTTGTTATCAAATGTTATAAAATGGTTTTTATTATATTACCCACTACCAACAATTTTTTTATTTTCAGGACTTATAATAGGAGAACTACCTGATATAACAAAGGAAATTAAATACAATAAAACAAATATTATAATATTTTTAATAACATTATTATTTTCATTTTATTTAATGAATATTCATAATTTTAATATAAATAAAAATGATTCAACATATTTGTTAATGGGTATTATAGAAGCTTTAACTACTATTATCCCAGGTGTGAGTGGAACTGCAATATTTATGTCGCTTAACTTATATACAAATTTGTTAGAAGTGTTTAATGAAATAGTTTTGATGAATATTAATTATGAGATAATACTATTTATATTGGGATTTATAATAACCATTTTTATTAGTTCTAAAATAATTAATTATCTATTTGAAAAGCACAAATCTAAAGCATATAGTTCAATTTTAGGTTTATCAATAGTGTCGCTAATTACAATGATAAAATCAATACATTTTAATAAAAACCATATAATTACAGGGATATTATTTTTCTATTTCGGATATCAATGTATTAAAAAAATAAATAATTTTTTTAAAAACAAAACATATCATTAAATAGAGGTGAAATAATGGATAAAAAATTACCAAAAATATTTGCTGGTGAGGTAAATGAAGCAGGAAACAATGAAAAAGTATATTATTCAAGCTGTTCAGGTGAGCAAAGAAATATTGAAAAACATGAAGAAAAAAACATTAATCAAAAAATTAATGAAATATTCAGTTCAAATAATTATATTTATAAGGCTGATGTTGAAATAAAATTAAAAGATAAAGATATTAATAAAAGAATAGTTGGTCGTAATTCTACACATTTAATTACAATAGACAATGAATTAATACCAATCAGTGATATAATTGATATTGAAAGAACAAATTAGTTCTTTTTTTGCATAATAAAACTCTCTTATTATAAGAGAGTTAAATATTTAAAATGGTCGGGAAAACAGGATTTGAACCTGCAACCCCTTGGTCCCAAACCAAGTGCTCTACCAAGTTGAACTATTTCCCGATAAAATGGCGCGCCCAGTAGGGGTCGAACCCGCAACCTTTTGATCCGTAGTCAAACGCTCTATCCAATTGAGCTATGGGCGCATGCCGTAACACAATGTGATACAAATAAATACTATCACAAATATTATTTTAAGTCAAGGCTTAAACCCAAGTCGCCATTATTTAAAAAGTACGCAGACCAGCGCACAATTGTTAAACTCAAGTGGTGGTTTCGGACAGAATCGAACTGCCGACACGAGGATTTTCAGTCCTCTGCTCTACCGACTGAGCTACGAAACCAGATGGCGGTTCCGACGGGAATTGAACCCGCGATCTTCTGCGTGACAGGCAGACGTGATAACCGCTACACTACGGAACCATATGGTTGCGGGAGCTGGATTTGAACCAACGACCTTCGGGTTATGAGCCCGACGAGCTACCAAACTGCTCCATCCCGCGATATAAATAATGGCGGAGAAAGAGGGATTCGAACCCCCGCGCCGTTTCCGACCTCCCGGTTTTCAAGACCGGTCCCTTCAACCAGACTTGGGTATTTCTCCAAAGTTGGTGCCTGAGGCCGGACTTGAACCGGCACGGGATTTGACTCCCGCAGGATTTTAAGTCCTGTGCGTCTACCTATTTCGCCACTCAGGCATCAAAAGTCAATAATGACTTCAATAACAAAAAATGGTGGCCTGTCCGGGATTCGAACCCGGGACCCTTTGATTAAAAGTCAAATGCTCTACCGACTGAGCTAACAGACCATATGTGGTTGCCTCGGCTAGATTCGAACTAGCGCATGCCACAGTCAAAGTGTGGTGCCTTACCGCTTGGCTACGAGGCAATATAAAGTGGTGGAGAGAGATGGATTCGAACCATCGAACCCGAAGGAACAGATTTACAGTCTGCCGCGTTTAGCCACTTCGCTACCTCTCCAAGTAATAAGAACAACTTTGAGATTATTTTGTTTTTAATTGGTTGCCTCGGCTGGATTCGAACTAGCGAATAACGCATTCAGAGTGCGCTGCCTTACCGCTTGGCTACGAGGCAATATAAAATGGTGCCGGAAATAGGACTTGAACCCACAACCTACTGATTACAAGTCAGTTGCTCTACCAGTTGAGCTATTCCGGCAAAAAATGGTGGGCGCTATAGGACTCGAACCTATGACCCCCTGCTTGTAAGGCAGGTGCTCTAACCAACTGAGCTAAGCGCCCGTAGTAACTCACTAGACATCAATAAATATATCATTTGAATAATCATTTGTCAATAGAATTTACTTCTTTTTTTGTTTTTTT
>CAVDHX010000014.1:0-12742 GCA_963609095.1 Sphaerochaetaceae bacterium
TGTTTATCACATTTTTCTTCATGATGTTTATCATGTTTTTCTTCGTGGTGTTTTTCTTTTTTAAATTTTTTTTCTTCTTTTATATTATCTTTATTTTCCACTTTATCACCTGCCTATATTTTCTTTAATGTAGTTAAGTAAAGCTTCAGCTCTTCCATATTCCATTCTTTTAGGACCAATTAAAGCAATTGTTCCTTCAACGCCATCTTTATCATAATATGCTTTTATCACTGAAATATCATCATCTATCATGTTTTCACTGCCGATATACACTTTAACTTCATCATCATCAGCTTTGATATTTTTGATAATTTCTTTGTCTTCAAATTTATTTAATAAATTTCTAATTTTTGTTGCATCATCAAATTCAGGTTCCATAAGTAGATTATTTGTACCACTTACTTTAATATTTGGCTTACTTGCAAAATCACTGAATGCGTTATAAAATGCATTATATAAAGCATCATGCTGTTTAACATATCTTGATATTAATGGTTTTACTTCAAACTCTAAAACACTACTTACTTCATTTAATGAAACACCAACTATTAATTTACTTATAATATCGATTGTTTGCTTAATTTCAGCTTTACTAACATTTTCTTCAATTACAACATTACGATTTTCTACGTGTCCTTTATCAGTGATAACAATAGCAATCATTTTATTATCATTTATTGGTACTACCTCTATTTTTGCAATTTTATTATCATCAGAAGATTTACCTAATACAACAGCTGTATAATTAGTTAACTCTGAAACTATTTCCATACTTTTTGTAATTGCATCCGTTAGTACTAATGAGTTGTTTGAAAATATTTGTCTTAACTTTATCATATCCTCACCAGTTAATTCTTTTGGAACCATAATATTATCCACATAATATCTATATCCGGCATCACTAGGAATTCTTCCTGATGAAATATGCGTTTTTTGAATTAAATTTAGTTGTTCTAAAGCGACCATTTCGTTACGAACCGTGGCACTTGAACATTTCATTTTCTTGCACAGTGCTTTTGAACTAACAGGGCTTGCTGTTTTAATATAATTCTCTACAATTAATTTTAACAACTCTTCCTGTCTTTTTGAAAGCATACCATCACCTCTTTAGCACTCATATTTTCTGATTGCTATTTCATTATAGCATTTCCGTTTAGCACTGTCAAGCAATGTGTGCTAAAAAGATAAAATTTGTGATATTATGATAAAAAACCAGATTTTTTCTGGTTTTATAGGTTTATTTCTTTGTTTCATCTAATTCTTTTTCAAGTTCATTTAATTTTTCCTTTACATTTTTATTTAATTCTTTTGAAAAATCATTCAAAAAATTATTTTCTCTTTTTTCGCGAGCTATATCAGCTATCTTTTTATAATTAAATGTTTTTATAATTGTTTCGTTTAATTTAGGATATTCTACATTACCATTTATTTTATCTATTGTTTCAAAATTTTTTTCGTATGTTTCTTTTTCCTGATTAATTGTTAAACTTAATTTTTTGTTTTCAATAGATAGTATATCACATAATTTAATTGCATAATTTCCATATTTATTTTCAAATTCTTTTAAATAGCGTGTTGCAATATATACTTTAATACCTCTTGAGGTGCTTGTTTCTAAAATATTGACTAAATTTGTACATTTATCTAAAACATCTATATTATCAAGTATAAAATTAAATTTATTTTTTGAATTTATTTCATTTATTACCATATATAATTGTTCAAGAAACATTGATACATATGAATTTATTGGCAAGTTACCATCACGTGCTATAAAAATTATTGCTGTTGGATTTTCTTTTATTTTTTCATATTTAAATGTTGATTTGTTCATAATTTGTGACAATTTTTCATTTGAAAAAAACATTCTCATTTTTTGTCTAGCTACTGACATGATACTTGCACTTGTGTCTTTTGGTGCAAAAACTGTTGCTGAAGCAAAAACATATGATTTTGAATTTGGATTTTTTGTTTTAAAATAATCTGTTAAATAGTTTGAATTTGTTACTTTTTGATCTATTCCACAAAACATTTCATATATACTATTCATATTTATCTCATCTTCTTTACCATCTTCAAATAACGCTAATGCTACACCTACGAAGAAATCAGAAGCTGTTAAAGACCAATATGGATCACCATTGGAATCATCATAAAATATTGCTCTACTAATATTTTCAAGATGTTCTTGGGCTTTATCTTTATTACCGTTTTTATATAAAGTGTAAGGATATTCTAATGAATTCCATCCTTCACTTTTATCCATGTCTTTTAAATTTAAAATTACAATATTATAGTTATTTGATTTTAATTTTTCATAATATCTATTTATATATTCTTCTTTTGCATCAAGAATAAATATATTCTCTTTTTTTTCTATTATATCTTCTACAACAGGAAATAAAACATTAGCAGTTTTTCCTGATTCAATATCACCTTCAATAATTAAATTTTTACGTGCATTAAATATTTTTTCTAATACCTCTTTTTTCATATTTCCTCCTTAATATTTTTTCTGTTTCGTTTGTATCTAAATTCCACTCATTTGTATTTAATTGTTGCTGCATATATATTATTTTTTCATATTTTAATTTTAATAAATAAATTTTTTCTTTTATTTCTTTTTTCTTCTTTTCTAATATCTCATCATTTAGATTACTTTTATATTTTTTTATTTCATCTAAAGTAAAATCTAAAGATTTTAATAATTTAATAAGTTCTGCATCAATTACATTTTGATTACTATAATATTTGTATCCTGTAAATTTATCAATTTCGTTTGGTAATAATACACCACATTCAGCATAATATCTTAATGTTCTAACAGAAATATCAACAATTTTTGAAAAATCTCCTATTTTATACATATTAATAGCTCCTTATTAGGTTACCTCCTCTCAATAAAGATATTAACACAGCAGTTAACTGCTAGGTCAACATATATTAAAAGTAGTTATAATTATTTTCATCTACATTATAGCATTAAATCTATAATTATCATATTAATAAATAAAAATAGTTATTTTTCATCAAAAAACCAGATTTTTTTCTGGTTTGTCTTTTTACATTTTGTTTTTATATTGTGCACCGTTAGGTAATGTTTTTGCAAAATTATTTGTTTTGCTTCCTGTTTGTTCATCTTCTGTAATGGCTTTGTCAAGTATGTTAAGTAGTCTATTTTGGTTTGCTATTAGTCTTTCTGTTTTGTTGTGGAGATCTTCTAGTATTAATTCGCTTTTTAGATCTATTTTATAATCATTTTGGTTACGCATGCTATCTTTTTTTGATGCTCTGTTTTGACTCATCATTATTATTGGCGCTTGTAGAGCAGATAAACATGACAATACTAAATTTAATAAAATAAATGGATATGGGTCTATTTGTTTATCTTTTAATACTATTGTATTTATAACAATCCAAGATATTAGGAATAGTATAAATAGTATTATGAATGTCCAACTACCAGCTATTTCAGATAATTTATCTGCCATTTTTTCAGAAAATGTTATTTTTTTTGCTTCTTCTTTATCTACATCGACTGCTATTGAACTATCGGCAAGCATATCTATAATATCATCTTTATCTTGTTTGTCTAAATTTTGTTGTAATATCATTTGTACAATCTGTCTTTTATTTTTTTTTGACATAATTTCACCCTCCTGTATTTCACTATATACTATATCAGTTTTTTTGTTGTTTGTTAAGGCATTTGATATAAAAAACGAGTCTGTTTAATTAGACTCGGTATTTTCATCTGGGGCGGAATATCGGAATCGAACCGATGCATAATGGAACCACAATCCACCGTGTTAACCACTTCACCAATTCCGCCATTTGAAAGACAAGTATATTTTATCAATTTTTTTTGCTTTTTTCAATAGTTTTTTTAATTTTATTACACGAAAAAAATGCTTATGCACTTTTTATTTGGGTTAATGTTTTATCAAAGCAATTATTAGGATTTATATAATTATTATTAACGGATATTTCAAATAGAACATGTTTACCTAAATTTTTATCTAGGTTGGACTCACCGGCTTTTCCAATTACCGTTCCTTGTCCTACTATATCACCTTCTTTTACTGTTGTTTCGCTTAAGCTCTTATAGGTTGATATTACATTTGTATCGTGTTCAATTGTGATTATTTTTCCCATTAATTTGTCTTCTTTTACGCTTGTTACTTTGCCTTCTAGTATGCTTACAACATCAAATGTATTATTTGTTCCGCCATATGCTATGCCACTGTTTTGAATATATGTTGTATCATAGTTTATTATTGAATTTTCTTGTTGTTTTTCTTTGGCTTTATAATCATAATATGTTGATATTTCTTTTACTGATGTGTCGGTGTAAGGTTTAATTATTATATTTTCTGTACTTACTACTGATTCTACTGGTGTATTAAATAGTTTTGATACATATACATGATCTTCTTTTTCATTATTTTGTTTTAATGTTTTGGTATTGCTTGTATAATATATTCCTCCTAATAATAAAGCACTCATACTAAAAGTTAATCCATATAGTATTGGTTTTGATAATTTTTTTTCCATATTTTCACCTCTACTATAATTTTGGATTGTTTTGTTTTTTTTATACTATGTTTTTTTTATTTCTGTGTTTTGATAATAATATTTTAATATTTGATCATATTTATAGCCTTCTTTAGCCATTCCGTTTGCTCCATATTGGCTCATTCCAACGCCGTGACCAAATCCTTTTGTTGTTATTGTTATGTCATTTTCATTTTGAGTTATATCAAAGTAGTTTGAACGAAGGCTTAGTTTTTTGGCTAATTGTCTACCATTTATTGTTTGTCCATTTATGTTTAATTTTTTTGTTCTTCCTGTTGTTGTTTTTTCTATATTTGTTATTGTTAAGGTTTGATTGTAAGGTAATGATAGTTTATTATAAAAATCATTTAATGTTAATTTATATGTATCTTGATATGATGGGGATTCTTCATCCCATTTGCTGGCTACACTCCTTAGGTATGGAACTTTTGATGAAAATATTTCTTCGCTATTTTCGGTTACACCCGTACTGGTTGAGAAAAACATGGCATTTACTACTTGGTTGTTATATGTTAGTATTTGGTTTTCTGTTTCGGTTACTGCTTTTTTTATTTTGTTTATTTTTTCAGGATATTCATCTTTCCATATTTGTTTTAGCTGACTTTCTGTTTTATATACTTGATTTGTTGTTGTGTTGGTAACGTCATATTCTTTTGTTTTATTTCCATTCATTTGATATGTTGCGTAACTTCTTGAGGCAACTGCTTGGGCTTTTAATGCTTCTAATTCAAAGGTTGTTGGCATTTCACTTGCGACGACGCCTTTTATGTAGTCTTCAAATGGTATTTCTGTGATTTGTCCGGTTTTTTCGTCTAATACTCTTATTATATTATTTGTTATATATTTAAATTTTATGTTATCTTTTTTTGTGAATGTTTTAACAAATAAAAAGGGTATTATACTAATCATTATGGTTATTGTAATAAACTTTTTCATATTTTAGTTCCTTTCTAAATGAATTTTGTGTTTACGAAAAAATCATATAAAAAATTTACTACTAAATACGATAAAGCCATACTAATGATTAAATATAATACTCTTGAAGAATAGTATCTGTTTTTTTTAAATATGCCTGAAATATTTATACTTTCTAAAGACCATATGGTGATTATCACCATTACTATATATATAAGACCTTTTAGTTGCATTAGTTTTTATAGTTATCTAGCATTTCAATACGTTTTTTATGACGGTCTTGATTACTAAAAGGTGTTTTTAAAAACACATCTGTAATATCTTTGGCTCTGAATAATGGCATATTTCCATTTATAGCGATGATGTTTGCATCGTTATCTTGTCTTGTGTATTTTGTTTCTTTTATGTTATTTACTTTTGCACATCTTACTTTGTCTATTTTGTTGCAGGCAATGCTTATTCCAATTCCACTGCCACATATGGCAATTCCTTTTTCTACTAGGCCATCTCTTACTGCTTTGCCTAATTTAAATCCATATTCTGGATAATCGTGTGAATTTTTATCATCACATCCATAGTCGATAACAGTATATCCTATTTTATTTAAATATTTTGTAAGTTTTTGTTTTAGTTTATATCCTCTGTGGTCGCTTGCAAGTCCTATTTTTTTTATTGGAACGTTCATTTCTACAATTGTTTTTTCTTGGTAATTATTGTTTACTATTTCATTTAATGAAGTTTCTTTTTCCATTATTTTGCCTCCTTTGTTACATTATAACATCTTTTTGTGAAATTTTTTAGAAAAGAGTTAATATTAAAAAAGTAAAAGTGTTTGATACTTTAATTTTGATTTTTTTACTGTGAATGTTTTGTAAGATTAAAAAACGAGTTTTTCCTTTATTTATAGGAAAAAACTCGGTATTTTCTCATGGCAGGGGAAGCAAGACTTGAACTCACGACATTCGGTTTTGGAGACCGACGTTCTACCAACTGAACTATTCCCCTGTGTTGGTAAGACAAGTTGATTATATCACATTATTTAAACTTATTCAATAACTTTCATATAATATGATGGTGATTTAAATGTCTGTTATACAATATAATACTAAGGAAAAAGAGCTACTTGCTAGATTGATGAGGGCTGAGGCTATTGGTGAGGGTGATTTAGGAATGCTGATGGTTGGAAATGTTGTTGTTAATAGGGTTTTAGCTAATTGTTTAACTTTTAAGAATGTGGATAGTATTACTAAGGTTTTATATCAAAGTCCTGGTGGTTTTTCTGGTGTTGATTCTCCTCTTTTTTTTAGTAGTCCAACTAGTTTAGAAAAAAATTTGGCTGATAGGGTGATTAAGGGAGAATATTATTATCCGGCTACTCATGCTTTATGGTTTTATGCACCTAAAGATGGTGAAGGATGTAAGGAAACTTGGTGGGGACAATATAATAGTGGTAGGTATAAGAATCATTGTTTTTATGTTCCGGAGGATGGAATTTGTAATGAGATAAGATAAAAGAGACTATTTCTAGTCTCCTACTTTGTGAGTTAATTTTAAAGTTAACTCTTTTTCTTTTCCATCACGAGATATTGTTATTTTAACACTATCACCGATGTTATGTTTGTAAAGTAAATATTTTAGGTGTGCGGAACTTTTTACTGTTGTTCCATCCACTTTTGTTATTATGTCATTTTTTTGTAAGCCTGCAGTTTCTGCATCACTGCCACTTTGAACTTCATTTACTATAACGCCTGATTTTATTCCATCGGTTTTTAGGCTTGAGTTATAATATGAAGCACTGTCTAAATCGTAAAGGGATACACCAATTAATGGTCTTTCAATTGTTTCACCTTTTTCTAGTTTTTCTACTTGACTCATTGCTACTTCAATTGGAATTGCAAATCCCATTCCTTCTACTGAGCTTTCAACTAGTTTTACTGAGTTTACTCCTATTACTTCACCGTTTATGTTTACTAGTGGGCCACCACTATTTCCTGGGTTGATTGAGGCGTCTATTTGAATTGCTTCCATCATGTATTGTGATCCATTGTTGGTTACTGTTATTTCTCTGTTTTCACCTGATATTATTCCTTTTGTAACGGTTCCTGCATATTCTGTACTAACAGGGGTTCCTACTGTAAATACGGTGTCTCCTACTTTTGATTTTGAGCTATCTCCTATTTCGGCTATACCTAATACTTTGTCAGCACTTATTCTAACTACAGCTATATCCATGTATGAATCTGTTCCTAGTACTTTTGCTTCTACTTCATCACCTGATGTTAGTGTTATTTTTATTTCACTTGCTCCATCTACTACGTGATTATTGGTCATTATGTAACCATATTTACTATCTTTTTTGTATACAAATCCTGATCCATAGCCTGATAGGCGTCCGTTTTGATAGTTATTTACTACTACTACTGAGTCATATACTTTTTGTACTGATTCATTGATTGAATCTTTTGATGTTATTGTTACGTTCTTTTTGACTGAGGTTTGTGTTGATGTGTTTTGTGTGAAGTATAGTGTAGTACATATTCCAGCTGTAAGTACTATTATAATTACTACAATGTTTATTATTTTTTCTCGCATTATATTCCTCCTAATCTAGATTTTTAATTTCATACCAATTTCCTGGAAAGCCAATTTTGTTTAGTATGGTTTCCAGTGGTACGGTATCTACTTTTTCATCTAATATATTAACTTCTCTTTTTATTTCTTCAATTAATAGGTTAAATTGTTTTGGCTTTAGCATTTCTTTCATGATAATTATTAAGCCAAATAAATCATTTTTACCATATATATATCCATCTGGACCTTTTGGTATTTGCAGGTATTCATGATATTTTGTATCTGGCACTGTTCTTTGGGTCCTATGGTCATATAATATGTCTTCATGAGCACAAACGTTTCTAAAGTTTGAAAGTAATACTAGGTAGTCTGATAGTTTATCTGATGAGATGTTATAAACTTTAGCTATTTCGTTTTTGTCTTCTGTTTTTAGAATGTTATAAAATTCAGCCATTATTCCAAATGATAGGACTTTTACAGATATCCAAAGTGGGATGTATCCATAGTTATCTATGTAGTGCATGGTTGCGGTATGTTTACGTCCATTTACTCTTATTTGCCTTTTTACTTTATCTAATACGTCGTATACTTGTCTTGATTTTAGGGCATCTGGCGAAAAATTTTTAGGGTCTAAATATTCTTTTTCTTTGAAACCGTATTTTTTACTTAGTTGATAACTTATAATTGATTTGATATTGTTTTCTACAATTAATATGTTTTTGAAAAAAGTGTTTCTAATTGCGCGATCAAAGACGAATGTTGCATATAGTTCTTCAAATGTTGTTCCTGTTATGAATTTTTTGTCATTGAATTTTACCATAAACAGATGACGATAACCACTTATGAAGAAGTAGTTTTCTCTAAATAGTATTTCTCTAGCTAAGCCTTTGTCTTTAATTATTAGTCCTTTCTTTTCTAAAATATCAACTTGTTCATCAAGTGTTTTGAATATTTTTCCTGTCATTTCTTCTCACCTATGATAATTATAGCACAAAAGACACTTGCTTTTATGATAAATTGGTGAAATTTTAGCTGTTTAAATATTTTATACTGGCATCTTTTATTGTGTTTGCTAGTTTATTTTGATATACTTCGCTTTGAAGTAAGGCTCGTTCTGATGGGTTTGATAGGAAGCCTATTTCTAATAATACGCCAGGTCTATTTACTCTTCTTTGGAGGTATTTTGTACTGTTTTCTTTATATTCTCTATTTGAATTTAAGTTTTTTTTGAAGTATTCTTGGAAAATTTTAGCTATTTTTTCGTTTTCGGGATTGATAGTGTCATAATATGCTTCGGCACCGTGCAGGGTTTGTGAATCTTCAGCGTTTAGGTGGATTGATAAGTATAGATCGCAGTTTGATTTATTTATTATATTGGCTCTTCTTGATAGGTCGCTTCTTTTTCTATTCCATGCGTTGTTTACTGATAGGTCATAATCTCCATAGCGTGTTAGATAAACGGTTGCACCTGCATTTTTTAATACTTCCTGAACTTTTTTTGTTATTTCTAGGTTTAAATCTGATTCTCTTACGTTTTTGTAGTAAGCACCACTATCTGGTCCGCCATGGCCACTATCTAGGTAGATTACTTTTGATAGAAGTGGCAATTTTGTTTGGGCAAAGGTTATGTTAAAAAAGCAAAGGGATAATATAAATATGAATAATGAAATGATTTTATATTTCATTTGATCACCTATTAATTATACGAAATAAAAAAGAAGTTTATTACTTCTTGATTTATTTATGCTTATTTTGTATGTTTTTTTTAAAAATGCTTTATTCATATCAATTCTTCTTTCAATTGGAAATTGTGGTTTCTATTTTGTTCTACCAATATTAATTTGATAAGTGTTATTGCTAATCTTTTTATTCTTTTATTTGGAACATCTTTTAGGTGTTCCTTAAATAACCTATTACTACTAATTGTTTATCTATTCCTTTACAAGTAATAAGGGTTATTGTATTTTGATTCTTATCTCTTTTTATGGAAACTTTCCCTGTTTTTAAAACTTCGTATGTACTATCTACTTCATAGATGTAATTTACATTATTATAATTTATTTCAATGGTGTCATTTTTTTCTAATTGATTTATGTTTTTAAAATGACCCAGGGAAGTATTTCCATTATGTGCGGCTAGAATTAGATTACCATTAATAGTATCTGGCATATTTGATTGTTTTAATATTTCTACATTTTTATTGACGTTATTTTGATAAGAATCAATTGGGTATAGGTATCTTTTTAAATTTATTTTAGGAATATTCAGGGTTCCTAAATATTTTTTTTCTACTTTAATTGTTTTTGTTTGATTTTTCGTTTGTTTATCTTCTTCTTTTACATTTTCTTTACTTTTATTTTGTTTTATATTTATTTTTTCCTTGGGTATGTAATTTTGCGAATTTCTTACCTCTTTCAACGTATATGCACACATATTATAATTGCCTAATATGATTAAAATGATTCCTATTTTTTTAAATAATTTTACGTAAGACAAATCCTGTGCCTATTAAAAGTGAGCTTACAATTTGAGTTATGTCATAAAATCCAGTGTTTGGCACTTCTATTTCTTCTGGTTTATTTTCACTTGTTATTTTAAATGATATTTTTTTATCAAATGTTATTCTCAGTGCGGCTAGTTTTTGTGAATTTGCTTTGGTGTATATTAGAAGTGGTGAGGTGTCATAATATTTTTTTGTTAGTTGTATTTCTTCTGTGCATGGGGTTTCGTTTAATTTTATGGTTAATGTATTACTATTTTTTATTATATTGTGGCATTTACTTTCTGATAGCTCATAATTTTCTAAAACGTTATTATCATCTTTTAATGTGACTTCCTTTCCTACTTCATCTTTTATTTCTTTATCTATGAAGCTTGGGGTTAGTTTATGTTTTTCTATTAATGATAATATTTCTTCTTTTTCTTTTGTTATGTCTATTTGATTTCCACTGTTATTTTTTTGTGTTGACCATGAAACTTTGATGTTACTGTTTACTGCTTGCCAGATTAGTTCTTGGGATGCTATATAATAGTTATCTGTATTATGATTTGGATATTCATATCCGTAATAACCTACTAGTTCTATGTATTTTTTTTGTTCATCGGTGAAGTTTATCTGACTCCATTCTGATGAAATATCATAATATTTTTGATTAATTTCTACACCTGGTTCGATACAATAGGCTATTCTATCATCTAATTTGAACATGGTAACACCATTTGATTGAATGTTTCCGTTGATGTTTAGGTTGTAGTATATATTGTTTAGTTTGACATAACTTATTTTTGCTTCTTGTGCGTATGTTGTTTTTAGGCATGTTATAAACATCGATAAGAATAGTAAAAGTGAAAGAGTTTTTTTCATGTGATCATTCCTTTCTTGCCCCTTCACTTATTAATATACGACGTGAAGATGATGATTTCCTGCAAGAAAGTGAAATTTTTTTAATTTTTGTTAAAAAAAAACTAAGTAAATTTACTTAGTGATTATTTAACGAATGGTAATAAAGCCATGAATCTAGCTTTTTTAACTTCATTAGCTATATATCTTTGGTGTTTTGCACAAGCACCAGTCATTCTTCTTGGTAAGATTTTACCTTTATCTAGGCTTACGTATTTTTTTACTGTGTCATCTTTGTAACTTACATGTTTACCAGCACACATTTGACACACTTTTCTTTTTCTTCTACGAAATTCTGCCATAACTATCCTCCTATTCTAAGAAATTATCATCGATTGAAACATTATCCCCAAAATCTGCGAAAGGATCATCGGCTATATCAACATTATTTTGTGGTGCACTTTGAGTAGGTGCATCTTGATAGTCATAAGGTGTTGGCGTGCTTGTTCTTTGTTCAGCACTACGACGCGAGTCTAAAAATTGAACATTATCAGCAACTACATCAGTTGTGTAACGTTTGTTACCGTCTTTATCTGTATAACTACCTGTTTGAATTCTTCCATCTACTGAAACTTGACTACCTTTATCAAGGTAATTAACTATATTTTCTGCTTGGCGTCTCCAAACAATGATATTGATAAAATCAGCTTCTCTTTCTCCTTGGGCGTTATTAAAAGTTCTATTTACAGCTAGACTAAATCTTGTATATGGAATGTTACTTCCTGTATATCTTAATTCAGGTTTTGCTGTTATTCTACCTACTAGGCATACTCTATTCATACAACTTCCTCTTTTCTTAATCTTCTACTTTAGTAATTAAATGACGAACAATATCGTTGTTGATAAGAGCTAAACGGTCGAATTCTTTAATAGCTTTGTCATCTTTAGCTTCAACTTCAAAAACGAAGTAGTAACCGCTTTTGAAATCTTTTATTTCATAAGCTAATTCTCTTTGTCCCATGTTTTCTTCTTTTGTTACTTTACCACCATTGTTTGTGATGATGTTTGAAAAATCTTTTGATACTTTTTTTACTTCATCTTTACTTAATGTTGGTCTTATGATAAACATGATTTCATAGTTTTTCATTTTTCCACCTCCTTATGGTCTTATGGCTTTCTTTTGAAAGCAAGGAGTAAATTAATACTCGCTAATGATTATAGCAAAATGTTGGTTAAAAGTAAATAGGTTTTGTGATTTGATGTTTTTTGTGGTTAAATAATTTGTTGATTTCTTATTTTAAAAAAATCAAAGTTTTATTCTTTGACTTTAAAATTTTATAC
>CAVDHX010000015.1:0-16690 GCA_963609095.1 Sphaerochaetaceae bacterium
ATAGTAAAATATCAACTGTAGATGTTCTTACAAATAAAGATGTTCCAACTGATGCCATAGAATCATGGGATGTTTCTGAAAAACAAGATAAATCAGTTATGGCTTGGATTATAAATGATGCTGAAAATAGTGGAATGTATAAACTTTATATAGGTGGGGTTGGAGGTGTTTCTGCACCGGCTAATTCTTCTTATTTGTTTTTTGGGGGTGGTTCAAGTAGTACAAATTATGGAACATTTTATAAAACAACATCAATGAATTTAGCAAACTTAGATACATCAAGGGTAACATTGATGTATAATATGTTTTATGATTGCTTAAGTCTTACCGGTTTAGATGTAAGTAACTTTGATACAAGTAAAGTAATAAGAATGGATGATATGTTTAGTGAGTGTAGAAGTCTTACTACTTTGGATGTAAGTAATTTTGATACAAGCAACGTAACAAGAATGGATGGAATGTTTTATTATTGCTACAGGCTTACCAGTTTAGATGTAAGTAACTTTGATACAAGTAACGTAACAAATATGAGCTTTATGTTTTCTAACTGCAAAAGTCTTACTAGTTTAGATTTGAGCAACTTTGATACAAGTAAAGTAACAAATATGAGAGTTATGTTTAATGCTTGCGAAAGTCTTACTACTTTGGATGTAAGTCATTTTGATACAACTAACGTAACAAATATGGATGATATGTTTTATAATAGTAGCAACCTTACCACTTTAGATTTAAGTAACTTTGATACAAGTAAAGTAACATCTATGAGTCGTATGTTTGATGGATGCAGTAATCTCACTAGTTTAGATTTAAGTAACTTTAATACAAGCAAAGTAACAGATATGTATAGTATGTTTAATGGGTGCACCAAGCTCACCAATTTAGATGTAAGTAACTTTAATACAAGTGAAGTAACAGATATGAGTTGGATGTTTTCTTTTTGCCGCAGTCTCACTAGTTTAGATTTAAGTAACTTTAATACAAGCAAAGTAACAAATATGAATGAAATGTTTTATGAGTGTACCAGTCTTACCAGTCTAGATTTAAGTAATTTTAATACAAGTAAAGTAACAAATATGGAGCTTATGTTTGGTGCTTGCTATGACCTTACTAAATTAAATTTATGTTCTTTTGATACAAGTAAAGTAACAAATATGAATTATATGTTTAATAGTACACATAAATTAACTGCAATCAATGTAAGCTCTAAATGGACAACAGAAAATGCAACAACAACAAGTATGTTTTATGGAAGTGGTGTATCTGCGGTTACTACTGGTAAGTGTTAAGGAGAGGATTGATTAGAAGTATGGAAAATATGTTAAAAGCTACTGATATTGTAAAAAAATATGGCAATAGAGTAGTGATTAAAAATATTAATATGAATATTAGTAAAGGTGATATTTATGGTTTTATCGGTAAAAATGGGGCTGGTAAAACTACTTTCATGAAGATTATTTTGGGGCTTACTCCAAGAGATAATGGTGAAGTTATTTATTGTGGCAATAAGAGTATAGGTGATATTGGGTTAAAGGTTGGTTCTTTGATTGAAACACCTGGTTTATATAAAAATATGTCGGCTTATGAAAATTTAAAGATGTTTTCTATATTATATGGAGCTGATGAAAGTAAGATTGATGAGATTTTAAATATGGTTGGTTTGAAAGGTGTTGGTAAAAGAAAAACTAAGGATTTTTCTTTGGGTATGAGACAAAGGTTAGGTATTGCTATTGCTCTTTTGAATGAACCTGATTTATTAGTATTGGATGAGCCTATTAATGGACTAGACCCTGAAGGCATTAAGGAAATAAGAGATATTATTTTAAAATTAAACAAAGAAAAAAATATTACATTTTTAATTTCTTCACATTTACTTGATGAGTTATCTAAGATAGTTACTAAATATGGAATTATTGATAATGGTAGTTTAATTGAAGAAATTGATGCGGATGAGTTAAGAGAAAAGTGTAAAAATAAGTTAATTATTGAGGTTGATGATAGTGATAAGGCTATGAAATATCTTGAAAAGATAATTTCAAAAGATGAGATTAATTTAAAAAATAATGTTATTGAGATAAAATCACATTTAGAAGAATCTGGTAAGATTAATAAATTATTGGTTGAAAATGGTGTTATGGTTAGTGCGATATATCCAAATTCTGATAGTTTAGAGGAATATTTTATGAGAAGGATAGGTGAGTAAGAATGAACAATTTAGTTAAGTTTCAGGTAAAGTCATTATTTAAACAAAAGTTTTATTTAATTTGTTTATTATTGTCACTTCTTCTAGGTCCTATTTTTGATTTTTGTACTAATATTAATTCATCTAAATATGAGACTATTATGGTTATGCCTAAAATGGTTACTTATTTATCAAGTGCGGTTGGACTTGTTGATATTATTTTAATAGTTTTATTTTGTTGCTTGGATTTTTCAGAGGGTACTTTGAAGAATGTTATCTCTAGAGGATATTCTAAGGTTCAGGTTTTATTTTCTAAGTATATTAGTTGTTTTATTGGCGTTTTTTCAATATATTTGGTTACATTTATAATTACTCTTTTATTTTTCGGTATGAATGGATTTGGGTTTGAATCTTCTATGATATATATATTTATTGAAAGTATTTTTAGAATGATTGTATATGTTGTGTTTTTTGCTACTATTTCATTTGTATTAGGAAAAACTAGTTTTTCAATTATTACATGTTTATTTATTCAAAATATTATTAATTTAGGTTTGACTTTTATTGATTCTAAGTTTAGTTTGGGTATAAGTAAGTTTTGGCTTGATAATATAGCTAGTGATTTTTTTATTAAGGCTACGCTTTCTAATATGTTTTATGTAATTATTGGTTATGCAATTTATACGGCTATATTTATATTTATAGGCATTATATGTGTTAAGAGAAAGGAAATTAAATGATTAAGTTAGTTCTTGTAAGACATGGTCAAAGCATTTGGAATTTAGAAAATAGATTTACTGGTTGGACTGATGTTGATTTATCTATTAATGGTATAAATGAAGCTAAAGAAGCTGGTAGGATTCTTAAAAAAAACAATTTTCATTTTGATCTGGCATATACTTCTTATTTAAAAAGAGCTCAAAAAACTTTAGATTTGATTTTAGATGAGTTAGGTGATAAACCTATAATTAAAAAAAGTTATAAGTTAAATGAAAGACATTATGGAGCGTTACAAGGCTTAAATAAAGATGAAGCAAAAAAAACATATGGTGATAAGCAAGTTCATTTATGGCGTAGAAGTGCGGATGTAAGACCACCTTTGCTGAATATTGATGATGAAAGATATCCTGGAAATGATTCTAAGTATTATGACATTGATAATTTACCTTGTGGGGAGAATTTGCTTGATACTGTTAAAAGGGTTGTAGAATATTATAATGATGAGATCAAGAATAATTTAAAAGATCACCATGTTATTATAGTTGCTCATGGAAATAGTTTGAGGGGATTAATTAAGTATTTAGATAATGTTTCTGATGATGATATTGTTAATTTGGAAATACCAACAGGTAGGCCTATTTGTTATGAGTTTGATGATAATTTAAAGGTAATTAAACATTATTATATTAATTAAGATTTTTATTAATTTATTGTTATTTCCTTTTTTTTTTGCTATAATTTATATAGTAGGGAAACGTGATAATATGAACAAAAGGGGACAAGCATTAGTTGAATTCGTATTAATATTACCAGTTTTACTATTAATAGTTATTTCTATGATAGATGTTGGTAATATTTTTTTAAAAAAATATGAATTAAATAATAATTTAGATACGATTGCTGAGATGTATCAAAATGGTGAAATGAAGCAAATTTCTTTATTAACGTCTTCAGAAGATATTAAATTAGAAGAGAAAACTAGTGATAATATGACGAAACTTACGATTAAAAAAAATGTAAGTATTCAAGCCCCTATATTATCAAATATCCTTGGTAAAACATATGAAATAAGCCTTTCTAAAATAGTTTATAATTATGAGGGAATTAATGGGGAATAAAGGTCAAAGTTTGGTGGCGTTTGTATTACTTTTACCTATAATATTTATACTTTTTACAATGATTTGGGAACTTGGTAATTTGTCATTTCAAGTAAGTTATTATAAAAATGAGGTTAAAAGTACTATTAGATATGGCTTTGATCATTTGGATGATGATAATTTAGAGGAAAAACTAAATACATTAATTACTAAAAATATAAAGGGAGAAAGCAAAGTAGAGAAAAAAAATAATTTTATTAGAATAAATGTTAAAACTAAGTATGAAAATATTTATTCTAAGTTATTACATATATCTGATATTGATATAACTTATATTGGGTATAAAGAAAACAATAAATTGATTATTAAAGAAGAATAGAGGAATATTATGGCATTAAAACAAGCAAAGATTATCACTGTAACTTCTGTTAAAGGTGGGGTTGGTAAAACTATATTTACTTTAAATTTAGCAGGTATATTATCTTCAAAGAAAACAAAAACACTTATTATTGATATGGATCTTCATGCTGGTTGTGTTGGAGCTTCTTTAAATTTAAATTTGGATAAGGATTTTTATAATTTAATTAGCGATATTATGAATCATCAATTTAAGTCATTTGATGATTATATTAAGTGTTATGATGATTATGTTGATGTTCTACAGGCACCTAAAGATCCTAGAAATGTTGCTAAAATAGAAATACCTTATATTGATATGGTTTTAAAAAAATTAAAATATCAATATGATGTTATATTGATTGATACAAATCATATTATTGATAAATTAAATCTTATTACATTTGATAATAGTGATAATATAATATATCTTTTAAATCATGATTTAATGGGACTTAAAAATATGAAAACAATGCTTGCAATATATGAAGATATGAACTTAAAAAAATATACATTGGTTGTGAATGATGCATTAAACAATTCTAATGTTCAAAGTGATGATATTGCTGATTATTTAGGTGAAAAAATAAATTATGTTATTCCTAAGAGTTTTTATGTTAAAAATATTAATAAGTATTTAATGAATGGTAAAATTTTAACATTGGAAAAGCAATTTAAGAAAGAAAAAGGATATTTTGTTTTAGAAAAAATATTAGATGATATATTGAAGTAAAGGAGGGGAGTTATGACAAAAAAATTTATTGATGAATTTTCGATATCAACGGATATAAAAAATTCAAGGGAAATTGATGATTATGATGAGTTTCCTAATAAGGTTTTACTTGATAGTTTAAGAAATAAAATAATTCAAAGTCTTATTGATAATAAAAATAAAGCAAATGAGAATATGAAAGATTTTATTAAGGAACAAATTGATAAAACTGCTGAAGGATATGATTTATCAAATGAAGAACGTAGTTATATTTATAATTTGATTGATAATGAAATAAATGGTTATGGTCCTCTAACAGAACTTTTAAAGGATAAAGAATTGACTGAAATAATGGTTAATTCACCTGATGAGATATATATTGAATTAGATGGAAAAGTTATTAAAGATGAAAGTGTTAGTTTTATAAATGATCAGCACATTATAAGAGTTGTTCAAAGGTTAATTCAACCGATTGGTAAGACAGTTGATCTTGCTCATCCAATGGTGGATGCTAGATTGAATGATGGTTCTAGATTAAATGCTATTTTACCACCACTTTCTTTAAATGGACCGGTTGTTACAATTAGAAAATTTAAAAGTGAACTTGCTAACATAGAAGATTTTTTAAGAAGTGGTACTTTAACGCCTTATATGGCTAGGTTTTTAGAAGCTTGTGTTCATGCTAAATTAAATATTTTAGTTGTTGGTGGTACTGGTTCAGGTAAGACTACTTTGCTTAATGTATTATCTTCATTTTGTGATCCTAATGATAGAATTATTACCATTGAAGATGCAGCTGAGTTAAAATTAAAACAAAAGCATGTTATTTCTTTAGAAACTAGAACTACAAATTATGAAGGTGAAGGAGCAATTACTATTAGGGATTTGGTTAGAAATTCTTTAAGAATGAGACCTGATAGAATTATTGTTGGTGAAGTTAGAGGAAAAGAGGCATTTGATATGCTTCAAGCTATGAATACGGGACATGAGGGAAGTATGACAACAATGCATGCGAATAGTCCAGTTGATGCTTTAAATAGATTAGAAACGATGGTTTTAATGAATGGTGTGGAAATACCGGTAACTGCAATAAGAGAATATATTGAAAGTGCTATTCAAATAGTGGTTCAAGTTACTAGACTTTCTGATGGTAGAAGAAGGGTTAGTGCTATTAATGAAATTATTGGAATTGAAAATGGTGAAATAAAACAAAGGGAAATATTTAAATTTAGACAAACTGGTGTTTTGCCTAATGGTGATGTTGATGGTGAGTTTTTACTTCACAAATATGTACCAAAGGTTTATAGTAAAATTAAGGCTAAGGGTATTGATGATTTAAAAGATATTTTTGGCTAGGAGGTGAGATAGATGAACGGAAAATTCGATATTGAAAGTGTTGCAAAACCAACTAATAAGGACATTACTGTCGTATTTTCCCCATCTAGTAATGTCAAAAATTATAATTATCAAATTTATAAAGATGATGTTTTAATAAATAGTATTGATGTTTCTTCGTCTAATATATCTAATTTTTATTTTAATGAAACTGGAGTTTATAAGGTTGTTGTTAATCTTAATTTAGTAAATGGTGCGAGTGAAGTTTTATCAAGTGGTGAATATGTTATTGATAAGGAAAAACCAGTAATTACTATTACTGGTAATGATAGAGATTCATTAAGAT
The DNA here is from genome assembly GCA_963609095.1 of Sphaerochaetaceae bacterium. Lineage (GTDB taxonomy): Bacteria > Bacillota_I > Bacilli_A > RF39 > UBA660 > Coprosoma. The sequence continues at coordinate 6,786 of CAVDHX010000015.1, forward strand.
GTACAGCTTCTGATAATTATGATAAAAATATTTCAAATAAAATAGTGACTAATATTGATGATATTGATTTTAATAAAAATGGAATTCAAAAATATATGTGTTCGGTTCAAGATGAAGCGGGCAATAAAACTGTTAGTTACACGAATATAAATATTGTAAAACCTAATAGTATAATATTTATAATACAATTTTTATGTGTGATTGCTTTTATATTTATTGTCATTAGAATCATTCATTTGTTTAAAATTGTAAAATTGGAAGAAAGATTAGATAAATATACGATAAAACCTTTAAATAAAAGAGAAATGTCTTTTTTTGAAAAAATAAGTAGAGTATATAGAAAAATAATATCTTCTTTTAGTAAAAGGCTAGAAAAATTTTCATCTTTAAAAAAATATTCTAAAAAATTAGAAAAATATTCTATTGTAAGTCCTTTATATAAAAATGGTTTTGATATAATTGCTGGTAAATTTATAATTGCATTTTTATTAACTTTACTTGCTTTATTTTCTAAGGCTTTACAGTTTAATGTTTTAAGTTTTCCTGAAATTGTTATATCATTTACTTTAGGTTTTTTTACCTTAGATATTTATTTGTTTATTAAATATAAAATATTTAGGTGGAAGTTAGAAAGTGATTTTATTGCGGCTATAACTATTATGAATAATGCTTTTAAATCAGGTAGAAGTATATCACAAGCAATAGATATTGTTTCTAATGAAGTTGATGGTGTTATTGGTTTAGAATTTAAACGTATGAGTATGGAACTTTTATATGGATTAAATATTGAAACTGTTTTTAAAAGGTTTGCTCAAAGAATTGATTTGGAAGAGGCAAATTATCTAACGGCTTCTTTAACTATATTATCTAAAACTGGTGGCGATATTATTAAGGTATTTTCATCAATTGAAAGAAGTATGTTTGATAAACGTAAATTAAGATTAGAACTTAAATCTTTAACAAGTGGAAGTAAAATTGTTGTTTATGTTTTATTAGGTATTCCATTTTTCTTTAGTTTTGTTATATCTATTATTAATAAAGATTATTTTTTACCTTTTATAAATACTGAACTTGGTAGAATATTATTGATATTTATGATAATTTACTATATAATTTTTGTTGTAGTGGTTAAAAAGATAATGAGGGTGGTGATTTAATGAAAGATAAAGAAAAAATCATCCAAAGGCTTTATGGTAACGAAGAGATTGACAGGATATCAAAGGAACTTAAATGTTTAGGCAGTACTAAGTATAATGTATATTCATTTTGTATAGATAGATTAATTTGTTCTTTGCTTGTTTTTATAATTATTCTCTTTTCATTTAGATTAGGCTATATATTCGCACCTTTTTTAACCCTCGCTTTTTATCAAGCATTTTACTACGTATTTATTACTAAAAAAAAATCTAATCGTGATCAAAAGTTAGAACATGAGGCGTTATATTTTTTTGAAATTTTAGCTCTTACACTTGAATCTGGACGTAATTTGGAAAATGCGTTAGAGGTTACTTGTAATAATGTTGATTCCGAAATTTCTTTAGAATTTAAAAATGCTTTAGACGAGATGAAATATGGTAAATCATTAATTGAGGCTTTGGGTGATTTAAAGGAGCACATGTCATCAGATATTATTAATAACATAATATTAAATATAATTCAAACTAGTCAGTTTGGTAATAGTATTTTAGATACGCTTTATAATGAGGTAGATTTTTTAAGACAAAAAGAACTTTTATCGGTAAAAGAAAAGATAAACAAGATTCCAAATAAAGTAAGTATTATTTCAGTATTATTTATTGTACCTTTGATTATTATATTAATTTTAGGTCCTTACTTGATAAAAGTTATTGGTTAGGGGGATTAATAATGTATTATTTTATAGGAATTAAAGGGACTGGAATGAGTGCACTTGCTCTTTTTTTAAAAGATTTAGGTTATGAAGTTAAGGGAAGTGATGTTGAAAGACATTTCTTTACTGAAAAAGGATTAATTGAAAAAGGTATTGAGATTCTTAATTATGATGCGAATAATATTCAAAAAGATATGATTATTATTAAAGGAAATGTTATTAAAGATGATCATCCTGAATATGTAAAAGCTAAGGAACTTGATTTAAAAATTTATACTTATCAAGAAATGATTAGTAAGCTTACTAAAAAGTTTATGACTATTACAGTAGCTGGCTGTCATGGTAAAACAACAACTTCGACTATGGCATATCAAGTTTTGAATAATTTAAAGGGAGCTAATTGTTTAATAGGTGATGGTACTGGATGTGCAAATAAGGATAGTAAATATTTTGTTTTAGAGGCATGTGAATATCAAAGACATTTTTTAAGTTATACTCCTTACTATGCTATTATTACGAATATTGAATTAGATCATGTTGATTATTATAAAGATATTGATGATGTAATTGATGCTTTTACTGAGTATGCGAATAATGCTGAAAAGATGGTTATAGCTTGTGGTGATGATCCTTATACTCATAGTTTAGAAGTTAATAAACCAATATTTTATTATGGTTTAGATGATGATAATGATGTAATTGCTAAGAATGTTGAGTATAGTGAAAATGGTGTTTTATTTGATGTTTTTGTTGAAGATAATTATTATGGACATTTTGATTTACCTATATATGGTAAGCATATGTTATTAGATGCTTTAGCGGTTATTAGTCTTTGTTATTATGAAAGGTTGGATGCTAAGGAAGTATCTAAAATATTAAAACATTTTCATGGAGCTAGAAGAAGATTTAATGAAACTGTAGTAGGTGATAATGTTGTAATTGATGATTATGCTCATCATCCTACTGAATTAAGGTGTACTATTAAGTCTGCTAGACAAAAATATCCTGATAAAAAGTTGGTTGTTATTTGGGGACCTCATACTTATTCTAGAACTAAGGCTTTTAAGGATGAATATATTGAAATACTTAAAACTGTAGACAAGGCATATATTATGGATATATATGCAGCTAGGGAGACTAACAAGGATCCTGATATTAATATTGAAGATATAATTGATGCTTCAGATAACTTTGAATATATTTCTCAAACGCAAGTTGATAAATTGCTTGGATTTAAAAATTCTGTTTTATTATTTATGAGTCCTAATGATTTGACTGGCTTTGAACAAGATTATATAAATAAGACTATGTAGTCTTTTTCTTTTATATAAAATATGATAAACTAATTGTTAGAAATGAAGGTGAGAGAGATGCAAATTGGACTACTTCCTGCAGATAGTTATATTGTTAAAAATAATACTGTTTTAAATAATGAAACTCGCCTTGTATTAATTAAACTTTATCAACCAATCATTGGTAGTGTGGCTATTAATTTATATTTTACTTTATGGAGTAATTTAGATTCTAGTCAAATAATATCAACAGTGTATACTCATCATAATTTAATGGCTTCAATGAGAATTAAGTTAGATGATATTTTAGAAGCTAGAGAAAAGTTAGAAGCTATTGGTCTTTTAAAAACTTATTTGAAAAAAGGAAGTATTAATAATTATATTTATGAGTTATATTCTCCTTTGGATCCATATGATTTTTTTGATAATCCTATTTTAGCTACTATATTAGAGAGTAATATTGGAAAAAGGGAATATAAAAAAACAATAGAAATTTTTACGATTCCCAATATTGATTTAAAGGATTATGAGGATGTTAGTGTTAATTTTTCAAGTACGTTTGAAATAACTGATTCTTTGAATGTCGAAAATGTGAATGATATACGTAAGGTTAAAAAGGTTGATTTAATTGTTGATGAGAAGATTTCTTTAAATAGTTTATTACAGTTAATTCCCGATGATATTTTAAATCATAAAACCATAACTAAGGATGTTAAAAATTTGATTTATAATCTTTCATTTATTTATAATTTTAAAGAGGATGAACTTTCTGAGTTAATTAGTAATTCTGTTAATGAGAAAAAAATGATTGATAAGGATTTACTTAGAAGTAATTGTCATAATTATTATTCTTTTGAACACAGTAATTCATCACCTTCGATGATTTATAAAAAAGAGCCTGAATATTTAAGAAAGCAAGTAAGTGATACTTCAAGAAGGTCTAAACAAATATATACGTTTGAAACAACAAGCCCATATGATTATTTAACTGGTAAAAATAAAGGTGGAACTCCTACTAAATCAGATTTGTTATTGATTGAAAATTTAATGATTGATTATGAACTAACTCCTGGTGTTGTTAATGTATTAATTGATTATGTTCTTAGAATTAATGATAATAAATTAACTAAAAATTTTGTTTTGAAAATTGCTTCACAGTGGAAAAGAAGTAATATTAAAACGGTTGAGGAAGCTATGAATATTTGTAAAAAGGAAAATAAGGTTAAAAAACAAGTTAAGGTTAAAGTTACTGAAAAAAAACCAAATTGGTTTGATCAAAATATAGATGAAGTAAATGCGAGTGATGATGATATAAAGGCTTTAGAAGAAAAAATGAATAGTATTGTATAAGGTGGTGTAATTGTGCAGAAAGTATCAGATAAGGTTAAAAAAAATAATTTAGATTATTTATTAGATTCAGCATATGATGAAGCATTAGAAGATGAGAATTTTAAAAATTTTGTATGTAAATTAAAGATTAAAAGAGAAATATTAAAAAAATATACTTCGTTATTAGAAGAAAGCAGTTTTGAGTATAGTAATTGTTTAAATTGTCCTGGAATTTTAGAATGTAAAAATAAAATAGAAGGATATGCGAAATTACCTAAATTAGTTAATGATTCTTTGGAATTTATATATAAACCTTGTAAGTATAAGAAAAAGTTAGATAGGGAAGAGGCAAAACATAAAAATACATCTGTTTTTAATGTTCCAAATGAAATAAAGGAAGCTTCATTTAAAAATATATATAAAACTGATAAAAAAAGATATAATACTATTTTATGGTTAACTGAATTTATTAAAAAATATAAGGAAGATAAACATCAAAAAGGATTATATTTATGTGGCAATTTTGGTAGTGGTAAGACTTATTTGATTGCGGCTATGTTTAATGAACTTGCTAAGGATAATGTGAAAAGTGCAATTGTATTTTGGCCTGAATTTTTAAATAGTTTGAAAGCATCTTTTAATTCTGATAATAAAAAATCATTTAAAGAAAAATATAGTTTGATTAAAAAAGTACCACTTCTTTTAATTGATGATTTAGGGGCTGAAAGTGTTACTTCTTGGTCTAGAGATGAAATATTATGTCCTTTATTACAATATAGAATGGACGAAAAGTTACCTACATTTTTTACTTCAAATTTAAATATGGAAGCTTTAGAAAATCATTTATCAATAACTTCTAGGGGTGATGAAGTTATTAAAGCTGGTAGAATTATTTCTAGAATAAAACAGCTTACTGAATATCAAGAATTAATTAGTAAGAATTTAAGAAAATAAAGGAACTCCAAAGTTCCTTTAACTGTTTTTATTTTTGATAAATTCTCTTAGTATTTTGGTAAGTGCTCTTTTTTCAATTCTTGATACATAACTTCTTGATATGCCAATTTTTTTTGCAATATCTTTTTGGGTTATTTCATCATTACCATCTAAACCGTATCTTTTAATTATTATATCTTTTTCTCTTTCTGTTAATATGTTAAAATATTTTTTAAGTAATTTTATATTATTTTGAATATGCAAATCTAGGGCATAGTCTGGTTTATCTGTTTTTAGAACATCTAAAAACGTAATTGTATTTCCTTCTTTGTCATATCCAATTGGTTCATCAATGCTAATATTTTTGCTGTTTTTTTTATCTGCTCTAAAATACATTAGAATTTCATTTTCTATACATCTAGCGCAGTATGTTGTAAGTCGGGTGTTTTTTTTAAATGAATAGCTATCAATTCCCTTAATTAATCCAATTGTTCCAATACTTATTAAATCGTCAGATATTTCGGGATTATGATCATATTTTTTTACTATATGGGCTACTAATCTTAGATTATGTTCTATTAGTTTTGCTCTTGCTTCTTTATCTCCTAGGCTTGTTTTTTTAATATAAATTTCTTCTTCCTGTTTTGATAATGGCTCTGGAAATATATTGTTTGAATATGAGGCTGTAAAAATATAAAAATCTTTAAATAAGTTTTTGATAAAGTTAAACATATATCACACTCCATTTAATGTATATGTGATAAGAAAAATAATAGAATTTATTAATTTGTTTTAATTTAAAGAATTGACATTTTTTTAAAAATCACTATAATGTTTATACGAAAGAAGGGATAAAGTGAAAGAAAATGTAATTATGATAAATGGATATTCATTTGTCATTAAGTCCATAAATGAAAGGTATTTAAAAAATTTAAATACTATGATATTAACAATGGAAGATACAACTAAATTATATGTTTCTGCTGATAATGTTATCAGTTATGATGATGATTCTATAGTTATTAAAAATTTAAAAAAATTATTAGAAAATGATGAATCAGAAATTATTACTCCCAATGTTGTAAAATCAAATAAAAATTGTGAAAGTAAAGCATTGGTAAGTAATGAAAAACATTCTATTTTGTTTGATGTTAAGAGTCCAGAGTATGATGAATTTGGCAGAGCTGTTCTTTGTTTAAAGGATAAATCTAAATTATATATTTCATCTAAAAATGTGATGTTTTTTGACGCTTCTTCATTAATGATGGAACAAATAATTTCTTTTCTAGCACATGATGGAAAAAATGTATACAAACAAGAAGAAAAAGAATTTGTTAAAATAAGAACATATAATTTAAAACACAAAGGAGGAAGTTTATGATAGAGGTTGATAAAAATTTTGCTTTGTTTTCTAAAGGGGAGCATCATACTTTATTAGTTCATAAAATACAAAATCTTTGGAATAATGAAACATTTGTACAGGGCGATTGTTATTCATATGAATCATATAAATTGGTTAAAGACAATGCTATGATTCAAGAACGTGCGGATAGAAAAAACAGTAAGCATAAAATATTTGTAATATATGGAGAATATGAAAATATTGTTCCTATAATTGCTTTAACAAAAAATATTGATAAAATAGGATATACTGGAAAACCTTTATATAAAAGTTATAAATAATTAATTCTGAAAATGTTAAGAAATTATTTTTCACTATGATTTGTAATAATATTTGATATGTTAATTAATGTCAAATTGATATATATTAGTTGAAATTAATTTTAAAAAAGTATATATTTGTATATAGGAGGAGTTATATTATGATATATCCATCAATAGATGATTTGTTAAAAAAAGTTAAGTCTAAATATTTGCTTGTTAATGTTGCTTCTAGAAGAGCACGTGAAATGACTGAAACAGATTATTTTCAAATGAAAGAAAGCGAATATAAATCTTCAAAAAACATTGGAAGAGCGTTAGAAGAAATTAATAAGGGTCTTATTCATATTAATGTTGAATTAGACGATACTAATATTTAAATAAGGTCAGGTCGGCCTTGTTTTTTTATATTAATCTTTTGAAAATATAGAAATTTAAATTATAAAGTATAATAAAAAATAAGATAAAAAAGGAAATTGTTAATTTATGTCGTATAATTATAATAGATACAAAAAAGGAACAGTACTCCCTGAAGGACTGTTCCAAATAAAAGAATAAAAAGGGGCTGGCTAGTTTACACTAGCGCCAATCCAATTAAAATTGAATTGGTACTTAATATAATATCAGGAAATTAAAATATGTCAATAGTTTTTACTAAAAAAATAAGAAATGGGTGAGGAAAAGTTGAAATTAGAAGATATTAAAGGACTTGGTTTAACTACATGTAAATATTTAAATGAATTAGGTGTATATGATGTTAATGATTTAATTAATTATTATCCATTTAGGTATGAAATAATAGAAAATACTGATGTTAATTTAATTAAGGATGGGGATAGTGTTGTTGTTGGTGGAATTGTTCAAAATGTTCCTAATGTTATTCATTTTAATAAAAAGTTAAATAAAATGAATTTTCATTTAGATGTTGGTAATTTTGTTGTTAATGTTACTATATTTAATCGAGGGTTTTTAAGAAGCAAATTAAATGTTGGTAATGTGATTACTGTTGTTGGAAAATATGATCAGAAGTACAATAACATTGTTGCGAGTGATATTAAGTTTGGTCTTATTGAAAAAACTTTAATTGAACCTGTTTATCATTCTTCTTTTAAAATTAGTAGTGTGAAAATTTCTAAAATTATAAAATCTATTTTAAATGATGTAAATGTTTTGGACTATGTTCCAAATTCAATTAATAAAAAATATAATTTTATGGAGAAAAATAGGGCAATCAAAGTTATTCATGATCCCAAAAATAAAGTAGAGCTTGAAGGGGCACTTAATAAATTAAAATATGAAGAATTGTTTTTGTTTATGCTTAAAATTAACTTATTGAAGAAAAATAATGGCAATAGTACTGGTTTATCTAGAAATGTTGATTTTTCAAAAATAGAAGAGTTTGAAAAAAAATTGCCTTTTGAATTAACTTTTGATCAAATTAAAGCTATTAGAAGTATATATGATGATTTGATTGATAGTCGTTGTATGAATAGGCTTTTGCAAGGTGATGTTGGTAGTGGTAAAACTATAGTTTGTTTTATTGGTTTATATATTAATTATTTGGGGGGTTATCAGGGTGCTTTAATGGCACCAACGGAAATTTTAGCTATTCAGCATTTTAATAATTTTATTAAACTTTTTCCTGATTTAAATGTGGTGTTACTTACGGGTAAATTGAAAAAAGGCGAAAGGAATAAAGTTTTATCTTTGATTAAGGATGGTAAGGCCGATATAATTATTGGAACTCATGCTTTGATTAGTGAAGATGTTATTTATAATAATTTGGGGTTTGTTATTACTGATGAGCAACATAGATTTGGTGTTGTTCAAAGAGGAAATTTGAGAAATAAAGGGATTACTCCTGATATTTTATATATGAGTGCGACACCAATTCCTAGGACGTATGCATTAACTTTATATGGTGATATGGATATATCAAGTATTAGAACATTACCTAGTGGTAGAAAGCCTGTTAAGACTATTTTGAAAAAGAATAGTGAAATAAAAGATGTTTTATATTTAATGCTTGATGAAATAAAGAAAAAACATCAAATTTATGTAATAGCTCCTTTAATTGAACAAAGTGATAAAATTGATTTAGAAAATATTTATAAGTTGGAGGAAAAAATGAATAAAGCTTTTGGCAAAGTATGTAATATAGGCGTTTTACATGGCAAAATGAGTGGCCAAGAAAAAGACCAAATTATGGAAGATTTTAAAAACAATAAAATTCAAATTTTAATAAGTACAACTGTAGTTGAAGTAGGTGTTGATGTTAAAAATGCAACTATGATGGTTATTTTTGATAGTTATAGATTTGGTCTTTCTGCTTTGCACCAATTACGGGGCAGGGTTGGTAGAAATGAATTGGATGGTTATTGTGTCCTTATTAGTGATAAAGAAACTAAAAGGTTAAAGGTTTTAACTGCAACTAATGATGGGTTTAAAGTTAGTGAGGAAGATTTTAAATTAAGAGGTGGTGGCGATATATTTGGTATTCGTCAAAGTGGTGATATGAATTTTAAAATTGCTGATATTAAAAATGATTATGATATGCTTATAAAGGCAAAGGAAGATAGTGATGAATTTATACGTAGTGAAGAGTTTAATAAGTATGAACATATAAAACAAGCTGTTATTAATTCTTCTAATTTAAATTGATGTGTAAAGTGTACATTAAATGTTATTAAATTTGTTGACTTTTAGATATGCTTAAACTATACTTTTAATACATAGGTATATTCGTTTTACCTATGCAGGTTTACTTTTTACGATAAAATGTGAATTGTAACCTTAACCCCCTGAAATCCCGTCAGAAATGGCGGGATACTTTGTTTATA
>CAVDHX010000016.1:0-8820 GCA_963609095.1 Sphaerochaetaceae bacterium
TTATTGTAAATATTACGCCTTCAATTTTAAGAGCTGTTATCTTTTTTATATTAATTTCTATAAATAAATTTTTTGATTTAAAAATAAAAACAATATATATTTTATCAATGACATTTACTCTTTTACTTGCCATAAATCCATATTATATATATAATCTAGGCTTTATTTTATCATTTACTGTTTCATTTTATTTAATATTATTTAAAAATATAATTAATTCAACAGATAATTATTTTTCAAAAACATTAAATATATCATTAATTGCCTTTTTATCTTCATCAGTTATTTTAATCAATAATTTTAATTCATTAAATTTACTAGCCCCTTTAATAAATTTATATTTTGTGCCATTAATGGCAATTATTTATCCTTTTTCACTTTTAACTTTTCTTATAAAACCATTAGATAGTATTTTTTTAAAATTTATTTCATTAATGGAAAATGCATCATTATATTTTTCAAAAATTGATTTTTTAAATTTAACTTTATGTCATATAAACATACTTTTTATAATTTTATATTATTTATTAATCACCTTGATTTTACACTATTATCAAAAAAATAAATTTGTTATATTTATTTTCTACATTATTCTATTATTTCATCATAATATTAATAATATTATCCCATCTTCCTTTATAACTGTTTTAGATGTAAGGCAAGGTGATAGTATATTAATTAAACTAAATAATAAAAACGTTCTAATTGATACAGGTGGATTAACCTTTAGTACATATAATATTACAGAAAATATAACATATCCTTATTTAAAATCAGAAGGAATAGATAAGATAAATTATCTTATTATTACACATGGTGATTATGATCACATGGGTGAGGCAAATAATTTAATAAAAAAAATTAAAGTTGAAAATGTAATTTTTAATTGTGGCCCTTATAATGATCTAGAAAATAAATTAAGTAAAAAAATTAAAAACTTTTCATGTGCTGAACAATTGAATTTAGGTAAAAATACATTATATTTTTTAAATACTAAAATTTATAATAATGAAAACGATAATAGTAGTGTTATATATTTAAATTATAATAATTATAAATATTTATTTATGGGTGATGCTAGTAAAGAAAGAGAATATGACATATTAAAAAAATATAATTTAACTAATATTGATTTTCTTAAAGTAGGCCATCACGGTTCAAAAACATCTTCTAGTAAAGAATTTATAGAAAGTATTAATCCTAAATATAGCTTAATTAGCGTTGGCAAAAACAATATGTATGGACATCCTAAAAAAGAAACTTTAGATATTTTAAAAAACAGCAAAATTTATAGAACAGATCTTGATGGAAGTATAAAAATTGATTTAAATAAGCATAAAATAAAGAAATGTTTAGAATAATAGTTTTATTATATATACCAAAAAAATAAAGAAGAATATATTATTATTGAAAAACGTTTTTCAATTCGCATATAATTTCATTTAATTGGATATACTATTAATAAGTGATTATATCACCCCCCTTAAAACTTAAAAAGCTTTTTTTGCCCGCTAATGCATTAGCGTTTTATATAGATTGCCTAGTAGAACTAGGCCTTTTATTTTAAAAAATAAAAAAATTAATTGACAAAGTATAAAACAAGGCTATAATATCTAAGCAATGGCGGAGGTAGTTATATGAATATACAATATGCGATTATACCAATTAATTTAATTAAGACAAAAAGAAAATCCTCCTGTATTTCCTTTAAAATAACTAGATTATTTAAAACAAATAATATTGTAGTTAAAATAGGTGATGAGAATCAGCCATATATAGAAGAAATAATTACAAAAAATAAAATTGGATTAAGTAAGCAAGATAACTATAATTTATATATACCAGGAGAGGTAATTTATACATTGTGCACTAAAGAACAAGCTTATTTAGAAATTAATTTAGAAAAGAATTATTATAAGAAAATACTTAATTTTTTCTCTAAAAATGGTTAAATTTACAAAAAAATGCATAAAAATGTAATTTTTTTTCAAAAAAAAAAGGAAATTGGCAAAAAAAATCGTATATTAATATATGGAGGGGTATATTACATGAATCTTAATTTTGAAAAAATAAATGAAATTAGAAATAGTGTTGATATAGCAGATGTAATATCCTCATATATTTCTTTAACTCCAAAAGGGAAAAATTATTTTGGTGTGTGTCCTTTCCATGATGACACTAATCCAAGTATGAGCGTTAGTTCATCAAAACAAATTTATAAATGTTTTTCATGTGGCGCGACAGGAAATGTATTTAAATTTATAATGGATTATGAAAATGTTTCATTTATAGAAGCTGTAAAAAAAGTCGCCGACATTGGTGGCATTAATGTCAATATTAATCAAAACGTAAAAAAAATAACAAATAATTCATTAAATGATATTTATAATTTAAGTTTAAAAATTTATATTAATAATTTAAATACCTCGCAGGGAAAAGAAGCAAAAGAATATCTTTTAAAAAGAGATATTAATGATGATATTATTAAAGAATTTCAAATAGGTCTTTCATTAAGAAAAAATACCTTGTCTAATATTTTTGAAAAAAAATTTAATGAAACTGACATTTTAAAAAGTGGCCTTATTGGTAAAAATGATAATGGGTTTTATGATTTGTTTTATGATAGAATAATGTTTCCGCTTTATGATCTTTCTGGTAATCCCATCGCATACAGTGGTCGAATTTATAATAGACAAGATAATTCTAAGTATTTTAACACAAGAGAAACGGAAATATTTAAAAAAGGAGAAACATTATATAATTACCACAGAGCCAAAAATATTGCTAGACAAAAGAATCAAATTATTATTATGGAAGGCTTTATGGATGTAATAAGGGCATATACAGTTGATATAAAAAATGTAGTTGCTACAATGGGAACAGCTGTTACTACATTTCAAGCCAATTTAATTAAAAAAATGGCTAAAGAAATTATACTTTGTTTTGATGGCGATGAAGCTGGAGCAAAAGCAACAATGTCTTGTTCAAATGAACTTTTAAAGTTAGGAATATCGCCAAAGGTTGTTAGATTAGAAGATAATTTAGATCCTGATGAATATATTAAAAAATATGGTAAAGAAGCATTCCAAAGAAAAATTGATAACGCTATAAGCATGATGGATTTTAAAATTTCATATTTAAAAAATGGCAAAAATTTAACTAGCAGTGTTGATCAAGCAAAATATATTAATGAAATTATTAATGAGCTAAATAAAATTGATGATGATATTTTAAAAAGTATAACAATTAAAAAAGTTGCAAGTGAAATGAATGTTGATGAGGATTTAATAAAAAGTCATTTGACTAATATCCCTAAAAAACAAAACGAAATAGTTCAGCCTGTAATTAATATGAATAAATATCAACAAGCTGAAAGCTCACTTGTATATTTCATGTTAAAAAGTCCTGAAGTTATTAAAATGTGTGATAAAAGAGTAACATACATACCAACTAAAGAATATCGCATGTTAGCTCGTGAGATAAGTGCATTTTATAAAAATTTTGGTTATATAAATGAAGCGGATTTTATTGATTATATTGAATGTGATCCTGAAATTATGAACACAATTAATAAAATAAATAAAGAAAATCATAAAGAAAATTATCAAATTGAAGAAATTGATGACTATATTAATGTTATAATGGATTATAATATTAAGGAAGAAATTAATAGATTGACAAAAAAAATGAATGAACTGACTGATCCTATTCAGCAGGTAAAGATAGCAGATAAAATTGTTAAGTTAAAAAAAGGAGTGTAAAAAAATGTTTGGAGAAATGAAAACTTTTGAAGAAAGAAAAAAAGAATTAATTGAATTAGGAAAGAAAAAAGGAAGTATTACATATGAAGAATTAGCTGAAAAATTAAAAAATTTGGAATTAGATGCTGATTCACTTGATGAACTTTATAATGCTTTAAGCGAAAACAACATTAATGTTGTATCAGAAAATGAAGAGGATGATGATACTTCAGCTTCTTCTACTGAACTTTTAACAAAGGATTTAACTATAAATGATCCTGTTAGAATGTATTTAAAAGAAATTGGACAAATTAAATTATTAACAACAGAAGAAGAATTAGAACTTGCAGATAGAATTGCTGAAGGTGATGAACAAGCAAAAGCGACACTAGCAGAAGCTAATTTAAGATTAGTTGTTTCAATTGCTAAAAGATATGTTGGACGTGGTATGTTATTTTTGGATTTAATTCAAGAAGGAAATATTGGTTTAATGAAAGCAGTTGAAAAATTTGACGTAACAAAAGGATACAAATTTTCTACATATGCTACATGGTGGATTAGACAAGCAATAACAAGAGCTATTGCCGATCAAGCTAGAACAATACGTGTTCCTGTTCATATGGTAGAAACAATAAATAAACTAGCCCGTGTTGAAAGACAATTAACTTTGGAATTAAACAGAGAACCAACAGAGGAAGAACTTTCTAAAAAAATGGGAACAACAGTAGAAAAAATAAGAGAAATATATAAAATTTCTCAAGAACCTGTTAGCCTAGAAATTCCAATAGGTGAAGAGGATGACTCTCATTTAGGTGATTTTATTCCAGATGAAACTAATATGAGTCCCGAAGATTTTGCAGTAAATGAACTCTTAAAAGACGAAATATCTGAAGTATTACTTACTTTAACCGAAAGAGAGGAAAAAGTTATAAGATTAAGATTTGGACTCGAAGATGGTCGCCCAAGAACTTTAGAGGAAGTTGGCCAATTATTTGGAGTAACACGTGAACGCATAAGACAAATTGAAGCAAAAGCATTAAGAAAATTAAGACATCCTTCTAGAAGTAGAAAATTAAAGGATTACCTTGGAGATTAAATGAAATTATCTAAAAGACTTAAAGCAATTAGTGATTTGGTAGAACCTTATAGTATTATTATTGACGTTGGTAGTGATCATGCATATTTAGATATATATTTAAATTTATATAAAAATTGTGAATGTTTGGCTATTGATAAATCTAATTATTGTGTTCAGACAGCTAAAAAGAATGCCGAACTTTATAAAGCTAAAATTAAATCTATTCAAAATGATGGACTTAAAAATATTAAATTAAAAGATGAAATAATAATTATTAGTGGTATGGGAACAAAAAACATAATAAAAATTTTAAATGACAACATTACAAATGATTTAATTTTATCAAGTCATACTAATATTTTAGATTTAAAAAAGTTTTTATTAAATAAAAATTATATTATTGATAAAGAAATAAATGTTTCTGATGGTAAAGAATATACTATTTTATATGCAAAATATGGAAAAATTAGAACAACAAATTAGTAAAAATTATACAAAAAATGTCGGACCGTTATTTGATATAACGGTTTCTTTTTTTGATTCGCTGGATGTTTTTTCATTAATTTTTGGTGTATCAATTTTTTTAAATTCATTCATTACCTTAAACATTGTTTTCGCATTTTTAACCATTGGTGATGCTTGCTTTACAAGCGGAATTGTTTGGTTAACTAAATTTAATGTTCTTTGAGCTCCATTTAAAATTCCATTCCAATTAATACCACCTTTTAAAATATTTCCAAATAAACCATTGTTTGTCGGTAAAACATAATAATATGGGTTATAGTAATTCATACTTTATTCCTCCTTCTAAAATATTGTATGAAGTAAAATAAAAAAGTTTAAATTTAAATGATAATGTGTTATAATTATTTTAGTTTAAAAGAATAGGAAGGTGTCAAATGCGAGTTATATTTTCGTTTTTTAAGTATGTTTATTATGGCATTTTGGCTATATTTAAAGGAATTATAAGCTTTTTCAAATACGCATTTTTAGGCATTATGGCTTTTCCAACTATGATTGCAAGATTATTTGGAAATAAAGAAAAAACCAGTAATAAACAAACGCAAAGTTCTTATAAAAAGACTGACGTTTTACTAGCTGAATATAAAAGTAAACAAGCAGAAAGGCTTAAAGAAGAAGAAAAACATAGAAAAAAACTAAATGAAAAAGATGAAAAATTAACTCAAAAAAGATTGGGAGATTACGTTGCCGACAGTTCATTATTAGAAAAAAAAACTGCCGGTGAAAAATTGGATGATTTTGGCAATGATGTTATTTCTTTTTCTGATAAAATTAAAAATATTTTAAGTTTCCAAATTGGTGGCAAAAAAGATAAATATCAAAATGCTGAAGAAATGATAATTAATTTTGACGGACCTGATGCTGAAAAAAGCAAAGAAAAACAAACCTATGAATATATTATAAGAACGCCAGAGGGTAAAATCGAAAAAGCATATTTTTCTGCTTATTCTAAAGTTGAAGTCCATTCTTATTTAAAAAGTCAAGGAAATATTATTTATAGTATTAGAACAAATAAATGGATAAACGCTATGTACTCTAGCCGTGGAGGGTCTACTGATAAATTTAAAAATAGTGATTTAATTTTCTTTTTAGCGCAAGTTTCTACATATTTAAAGGTAGGAATTCCACTTGCTCAAGCTGTTAAAATTATGACAAAACAATTTAAAAACAAAAAATATAAGCGTATTTTGAAAACTTTAAATTATGATTTATCTACGGGTAAAAGTTTTAGTGAAGCATTGGAAAAACAAAATAATGCTTTCCCTAGTATTTTAATTAATATGGTTAAAACCGCTGAAATGACTGGGGAACTTCCAGAAACATTAGATGACATGGAAGAATATTTTTCAGAGATGGAAGAAACAAGAAAAGCGATGATTACTGCAATGATGTATCCAACAATTATTTTTGTAATTGCAATTGGTGTTGGAACATTTATTATGCTTTATGTTGTTCCTAAATTTATTGAAATATATAATTCAATGGATAATGCTAAAATCCCCGGTATTACCTTATTTGTATTAGGTTTAAGTGAATTTTTGCAAAAATATATTATATATATTGCATTATCAATAGTAGCAATTTTAATAATTTTTATTTATTTATATAAAAATGTAAAAACTTTTAAAAGAATCATTCAATGGTTTTTAATGCACCTGCCAGTATTTGGTGATGTAATGATATATAATGAGGTAACTAATTTTACCAAAACATTTGCTTCCTTACTTTCACATAATGTATTTATTACTGATAGTATGGAAATATTAAATAAAATTACAAATAATGAAATATATAAATCAATGATATCTGAATCCATTAATAATATAGCAAAAGGTAGGCCAATTTCTTTAGCATTTAAAGATAAATGGTGTTTTCCGATTCCAGCATATGAAATGATTGTTACCGGTGAAAAAACAGGACAGCTACCAGAAATGATGAATAAAGTATCTATATATTATCAGGATTTGCACAAAAATTCTGTTACCAGAATTAAAACATTTGTTGAGCCAGCTTTAATAATTATATTAACTGTTATGGTTGGCGTAATTGTACTTTCAATAGTTATTCCAATGTTCTCAATGTATAGTCAAATTCAAGCTTAGAGTAGGTGAAGTTTATGTCAATATTTATTTGTACATATTTGTTTATTTTAGGAACTATTCTTGGTTCCTTTTACAATGTAGTAGGATACAGATTACCCAAAGGTGAATCTATAGTATATCCTTCTTCTCATTGTCCTAATTGTAATCATAAATTATCATTTTTAGAATTAATTCCAATATTATCATATATTTTTCAAAAAGGTAAATGTAAAAAATGTAAACAAAAAATATCATTATTTTATCCAATATTTGAAGCATCAACTGGTATTCTTTTCGTTTTAGCGTACCTTTCTTATGGACTCGATTTAAAACTAATAATTGCTTTAACATTTATTTCAATGATTACTATTATTGTCGTAAGTGATTATCACTATTTAATAATATCTGATGAAGTTTTGATTTTCTTTGGAATCATTATTTTAATAGAAATAATATGCATCAATGGATTTAATGCGGGAATTTATGCTTTATTAAATGGACTTGCTTCGTTTGTTACAATGTTTTTAATAAAAAAATTTGGTGATTTTATATTTAAAAAAGAGTCAATGGGTGGTGGAGACATTAAACTAATGTTTATATTTGGTATGGTTTTATCTTATCCAATTGCAGTTTTATCTATATTTGTAGGTTCTCTTTTTGGACTTCCTGTTTCTTTAGTAATTTTATGGAAAAAACATGATCATGTCATACCTTTTGGACCATTTCTATCACTAGGCGCATTAGTGTTACTTCTTATGCATGTCGATGTGAATACACTTATAAACTTATATAAATAACTTAAAAGGTCGTATAAAATTACGATCACTTTTTAATTAAACTTATTAAATTATTCTTAAAAAAATAAAATTTATGATATACTTATAATATAAAGTGTCATGAAGGTATAATTTATATGATTTGAGGTTGAAATTATGAAAAAAAAAGGATTTACATTAACAGAATTATTAGGTGTAATAGTGATAATTTCATTACTATTAATTTTAATAATTCCTTCTATAATTAATTCAATAGCAACAAAAAAAGATTCATCAGAAAGTGTGAGTAATAGTGTAATTAATACCGCTATGCAGCAATATATAGATGAAAATAGCGATGTTTTTCCTAAAGGAAAAAGCGGAAAATACTGTGTTCCTATTAAAGATCTAATTGATAAAGGATATTTAACTTCTCCCGTAAAAGACGTTAATACAAATGAGGATATTTCTGATAAAACAGTCTTAGTAACAATTTATAATCAAGGTGCAAGTGACTTTGAAATAACAGAATCTAAAGAATGTAGTGAATCATCATCTACGCCATATATTAACTTTATTGTAAGCCCTGCTGGAAGCACTTGGGTAAAACAAAGAACAGTAACCATTGTTTATCCAAAAGTAGA
>CAVDHX010000017.1:0-8285 GCA_963609095.1 Sphaerochaetaceae bacterium
ATATTATAGCAGGGGTTTTCGTTTTTGTATATCCGAAACCATTTTACACTATCAATAATAAAATTCCTCTTGCGAGATGTTATTAAAAAAGATATAATATTATTAAAGTAAGAGGGGATAGATATGGATAATAAAATATTAGAATCATTAAGTAAATATTATAAAGCTGCTAATTATGTATCAGCATGTCAATTATATTTGTTAGATAATCCACTTTTGAAAAGAAAATTAAAAAAAAGTGATTTAAAAAAGAAAATAGTTGGACATTGGGGTACCGTACCTGGACAAAATTTTATATATACACATTTAAATAGGTTAATCAGTGAAAATAATTTAAATATGATTTATATATCAGGTCCAGGCCATGGTGGTAATAGTCCAATTGCAAATACTTATTTAGAAGGATCATATACAGAAATATATCCTGATATAACAATGGATGAGGAAGGATTAAAAAAATTATTTAAACAATTTTCTTTTCCTGGTGGTGTACCATCTCATGCTGCGCCAGAAACACCTGGATCAATTCACGAAGGTGGCGAATTAGGCTATTCATTATCACATGGATTTGGTGCGGTTTTAGATAATCCAGATTTGATAGCTGCTTGTGTAGTAGGTGATGGTGAGGCAGAAACTGGTCCACTTGCTAATTCGTGGCATGGTAATAAATTTTTAAATTATAAAACTGATGGTGTTGTTTTACCAATATTAAATTTAAATGGATATAAAATTAGTAATCCAACTATTTTTAGTAGAATGACTGATAAGCAGTTGGGTAGTTTTTTCTATGGCCTTGGTTGGCACCCTTATTTAGTTGAAGGAAATAACGAAGAAGAACTTCATAAAAAAATGTATTATACATTAAACAGGGTATTTGAAGAAATTAAAGAAGTAAAAAAAGGTCAAACTAATTTACGCCCTATGATAATTTTAAAAACACCGAAAGGATTTACTGGGCCTAAATATGTTGACGGTAAACAAATTGAAGGAACATTCAATGCTCACCAAGTTCCACTTTTGCCAGATGATGATGAACATATAGAATTATTGGAAAAATGGCTTAAAAGCTATCATCCAGAAGAATTATTTAACGAAGATGGAACTTTAAAGGAAATAGTTAAACTTATAATTCCAAAAGGTAAATATCGTATGGGAATTAATCCTAATACCAACGGTGGTCTTTTGCGTCGTAATATAAAATTACCGGATTTAAATTCTTTAAAACTTGATGTAGTAAAAGGCACAACAAAATATCAAGATATGTTAAAATTAAGTGAATATATAAAAAACATATATGAATTAAATGATAATTTTAGATTATTTAGTCCTGATGAAGCAATGTCAAATAGAATGTTTGATATGTTTAAGTCTTCAAAAAGAGATTGGCAAGAAGAAATAAAAGACACTGATGAATTTTTAGATAAAGATGGAAAAATAATGGATAGCTATTTATCAGAACATTTTTGTGAAGGCCTTTTAGAAGGCTATCTTTTAACTGGTAGATATGGTTGTTTTGTTAGTTACGAAGCATTTATTAATGTTGCTAGTTCTATGATTTCACAACATGCAAAATGGCTTAAAGTTTGTGAGGAATTAGATTGGAGAAAAGATATTTCATCTCTTAATCTAGTATTAACATCTAATGTGTGGCAACAAGATCATAATGGATATACGCATCAAGACCCTAGCCTTTTAAATGTTTTAGCAAACAAAAAAGATAACATTATAAGAATGTATTTTCCTGCTGATTCTAATTGTTTACTTGCTTGTTTTGATAAATGCATGCAAGAAGTTAATAAAATAAATGTAATTGTTGCTTCAAAACATCCAAGTTATCAATGGTTAAATATGGATGAAGCTTTAGATGAACTTGAAAAAGGAGTAAAAATATGGCCTTTTGCTTCTGACAAAGGTGAACCAGATATAGTAATTGCTTCATGTGGTGATTGTCCTACTTTAGAAACCTTGTGCGCAACTAAAATTTTAAAAGAAAATTTTCCAAATGTAAAAATTAGATATATTAATATTTTAGATTTAATGGTTTTAAAAAAGTCAAATGAATATTATAGGTCATTAAGTGATGAAGAATATGATGAGATATTTACTCAAAATAAACCAATTATTATGGCATTTCATGGTTATCCTTCATTGATAAATCAATTCATATATTCAAGACATAATAAAAATATAACAGTTCATGGTTATGAAGAAGAAGGAACAATAACAACGCCGTTTGATATGAGAGTTAGAAATAAAATAGATAGATATCATTTAGTTATAGATGCTATAGAAAAACTAAATTTAGGTAAAAAAGGTGATGAAGTAATTGTTACTATGGAAGAAAAATTAAAAAAACATAAAGAATATATAAAAGAAAATGGTATTGATATGCCCGAAGTTTCAGATATTGATTTGACAATGTTTCAAAAAAATATATAATAATGTTAATTTTTAAGGAGAAAAGATATGAATAAAAAATCAGCAAATATATACCAATGTGTTATAAGCAAAGGCAATGATTCAGTTTTATTAATTATGAAAGATGGAAAACAAGTTAAAGATAAATTTTCCTTGATAGAAATTGATACTTTAACTACGTCTTTAAATAGTAAGGAAGACTTTGTTAAATATTTAAATTCCTGTGGTTTTGATATAGATAATAGCTATGATATTTTTATTCAATATAAAATTCAAGGGGTTAATAGAAGACTTGATCTAGTTTATAGTGATATGATACTTTTAAAAAAAATAATTGAAGAAGATTTGCCGAATGGGGAAAAAACATATCTTAATCAAATTAAAAATTCATTTTTAATTGACATTAAAGATAAAAAATTTTTAGATTTTCTTAAAAGAGCTTCATATAATAGATATATGAGTTATGATTTAAAACAGGCAGTTGGTAATTATTTGTTTTACTCTGACGATACATATGATCGAGTAGATATTAATCTTGTTATGAATGAAAAACAAAAAATTTTAAATGCTTTGAATCATTATAAAACAGTTAGGGGAGTATTAATTGGGAAAAGACATTATGAATTAATGCTTAGTGGAAAAGAAATTCCAAAAGATCCTAATATACTTTCAAATTATGAACGTGAAATTTTAACTTATAAACTAAATCATCCAGAAAAAAGTAAAAAAGAAGAAAAACAAAAAGTAGATGATGGACAAATGTCATTATTTGATGTATCTATTTATACGGAAGACGTTTCAAAAAAACATATTAGATAATTTTTGAGCAATTTTATTATATGCGTGGATTTTTGAAACTTTGATATTTTAATATATTTATTTATACTAAGTAAGTAATATTTATAGATTGGGTGATGAAAATGAAAAAAACATTATTTGAAGGGGTTGGAACTGCCATAGCTACTCCTTTTGATGAAAATGGCATTAATTATAAAGAATATGATAAATTAGTTGAAAATCAAATTGAATCTGGTGTTAAAGCGATTGTTGTTTGTGGCACTACTGGAGAAGCTGCTACTATGAGTTATGAAGAAAGAGATGAATTAATTAATCATACAGTTAATGTTGTTAACAATAGAGCAAAGGTTATAGTGGGTAGTGGTAGTAATAGTACCAATATAGCTGTTAAGCTAAGTAAATCTGCCGAAGAAGCAGGAGCTGATGGATTACTTGTAGTAACTCCTTATTATAATAAAGCTACACAAGAAGGACTATTTATGCATTATAAAACTATAGCTGAATCTGTTGATTTACCAATAATTTTATATAGCGTTCCATCTAGAACAGGTGTCAATATTAATCCTGAAACTTGTTTAAAATTATCTAAAATAGGTAATGTAGTAGCTATAAAAGAAGCTAGTGGAAACATATCACAAGTTGCTAAAATAGCTAGCCTTTGTGGTGATGATTTAGATATTTATTCTGGTAACGATGATCAAGTTATTCCAATATTATCATTAGGTGGTAAAGGTGTAATTTCAGTTTTATCTAATATATATCCGAAATATACCGCTGATATGGTTGATTATTATTTATCAGGTGATGTTAAAAAAGCATCAAAAATGCAACTTGATGCTATTGAAACAATTGAAGCGTTATTTAGTGAAGTAAATCCAATTCCAGTTAAATATGCTTTAAACAAAATGGGGTATGATTTTGGTATTCCTAGATTACCTTTAACAGAATTATCTTTAGAAAATAAAAATAAAATGGATAAAGTATTATCTAAAAAATTATAAATTTAATAGAAAATTTGTTATATTTTCAAAATGCATTGCTCTTGATGCTTTGATTAATATAACTTTATTTTCTATTTTTTTATCTTTTAAATAATTAATTAATTCATTACAATTATTAAAATGACATGCGTCTTTATATTTTATATATTTTCCAATCAAATATACTTTTTTGTTATTGATTTCATCAAGCAGAGGTACAATTTTTTTATGAATTTCATATGCATATTCACCAAGTTCTTTTATATCACCTAAAATTATTATTTTTTCTTCATTACAATTTTTTATAGTATTTAACGCTCCTTTAAGTGATTCATAAGAAGAATTATAACAATCATTAATTATAATATTTGTTTTATTTTTTATTATATTCATTCTCATATCATATGGTTTATATTCTTTTAAAGCTTTTATAATGGTATTTATATCTATATTTAAATAAAGGGCTACATTGATTGCTAATAATACATTAGGCACAAGATGTTTAGGTAAATTTATTTTTATTTCATATTCTTTATTTAATTTAATATTAAAAATAGAATTATTTAAATTTGATTTTAAATTATATGCTATTAAATTATTTGAAATATCAAATCCACTTTTACTAATATTTAAATTTAAATATTTAAGTAATTCATCATCACCATTTACAAATAATTTACCTTTTAAACCTTCTGTTATTTCTAATTTTGCTTTTAAAATGTTTTCCTTGCTTCCTAAATTTCCAATGTGTGAAGTTCCAATGTTTGTAATAATTGCTAAATCTGGTTCAGTTAATTTTGATAAATATTCAATTTCTTTAAAATGATTCATTCCCATTTCTATTAAAGCAATTTCTGTAAATTTATTAATATTTAATAAAGTTAATGGTACTCCAATTTGATTATTATAATTTTTTTCATTTTGGATAACATTATATTTCTTTTTTAATATACAGTAAAGTAATTCTCTTGTTGTGGTTTTACCAACACTTCCAGTAATTGCAATTATTTTAGGATTATATTTTTCTTTTATATATTTTCCTAATTGTCCTAAAGCGTATGTGGTATTTTTTACTAGTATTGTAGGAATACTATATCTTTTTTTCTTATCAGTTATTATTAGACAGGCTCCATTTTTTATTGCATCATTTATATATTTATAACCTGAGTTAATCGCAATAAAACAATCGTTTTTTTTAATTTCATTACTGTTGATTTTAATTTTGTTTATCTTTTTAATTAAATCAATTTTATTTATCAAGCTACCATTTGTAATGTTTAAAATTTCAAAAATATTCATTTAATCACCCAAAATAATATATGCACAAGCCTATTTTTTAGTTCTTTTTTTAAATTTAAATAATATTATTTTATAGGTGATGATATGAAAAGAAAAAAAATTAGCTTTTTATCTAAAATATTTTCTAAATTTTTATTATGTGTAATTTTATTATTAATAGCTTTAATTTGCTTAAAAGCAAGTCCAAATTTAAGAGAAAAACTTTATAAAAATGTATTTCAAAAACATTTTTCTTTTGCTAAAATAAATACTGTTTATGAAAAACTATTTGGTTCATCACTCCCACTTACATCAAGTTATAATGTTTCTATGGTTTCTTCAAATAAAATAGACTATGAATCTATTGAAAAATATAAAGATGGTGCTTCTGTAACAGTTGCTGATGGATATATTATTCCAACAATAAAAAGTGGCATTGTTGTTTTTACAGGACAAAAAGATGGTTATGGTAATACTGTTATTGTTCAGCAGGCTGATGGAATTGAAGTATGGTATGCAAATATAAAAGAAATTAAAGTAAGTATGTATGATTATTTAAAAGCTGGTGATATTTTAGGTGAAGCAAAGGATAAAAAATTATATTTAGTATTTACTAAAGATGGAAAGTGTTTAGACTATAAAAAATATATTTAAAATTCACCCATTTTATTATATTGTTGCTTTAATTGCATGTATAACAGGAAAATTTAAAGGTTTTATTTTATTTAGTATTATAATTATAGTTCACGAATTTGGACATATTATAATGGCTATTAAATATAGATGGAAAATAGAGAAAGTAACTTTACTTCCTTTTGGTGCTTTAACTGTTTTTAATGAAGATTTAAATAGAAAAATTAAAGAAGAATTTTTTATTGTGATAATGGGTCCAATTTTTCAAATAATATTTACTTTTTTAATTTGTCATTTATTTAATAGTAAAATTATTTTAGAATACAGTACATTTATTCTTTTTTTTAATTTGCTTCCAATATATCCACTTGATGGGGCAAAAATTATAAATTTATTTTTAAATGTAATAACTTGTTTTAATAAAAGTCATATTACAACAATTGTTTTATCGATAATTACAATAATTATTTTGCTTTTTTATAATTTTAATTTAATACTTTTTTTAATATTAATTTTATTATTTAAACAAATAGTAAAAGAAATTATAAATCATAAAAATATATTTAATCGTTTTTTGTTAGAAAGGTATTTAAAAAAATATAGATTTAAAAAATATAAAAAAATAAAAAATATTCATCAAATGAAAAGGGATTACAATCATTTAATATTAAATGGTAATAACTACATTTGTGAAAGCCAAGCTCTGCATAAAAGGTTTGACTTCAAAAGAAAATTATGATAAAATTTGTTAATGTGTAGATCTCCATCTACAACCGCTCAAAAAAGGTTTAAAAAGTTTATCTTACCTTAATGGCGAGTCTTAGTTTATAAAGGAGGTAAAAGTATGAAGGCAGTTATTGAAACTGGAGGAAAACAATATTATGTTGAAGAAGGTAGTGTTTTATATGTTGAAAAATTAGACACTGCAGCTGATGCTAAGGTTACTTTTGATAATGTTTTAATGATTGGTGGCGTTAGTGGCAATCCTTATGTTAAAGGAGCTAAAGTTGAAGCTAAAGTTTTAAAACATGGAAAAGCAAGAAAAATTAAAGTTTATAAATATAAACAAAAGAAAAAATATCGTCGTACTCAAGGTCATCGTCAACCATATACTAAAGTTGAAATTACTAAGTTAGTGGCTTAATTATGATTAAAGTAGATGTTTCTAAAAAAAACATTGTAATTAGTGGCCATGCAATGTTTGATGATTATGGTAAAGACATTGTTTGTGCTTCTGCTAGTTCAATTGTTATTACAAGTATTAATGCAATATTGAGAATCGATGATAAAGCATTAATATACAAAATGTCTAAAGACAAATTAAGTATTGAAATTATTCATGAAACAGATGTAGTAAATAAACTTATTTTAAATATGATTGATTTACTTAAAGAGTTAGAAAAACAATACAAAAAAAATATACAAGTAACTGAGGAGGTGTAATTAATGACATTATTAAAATTAAATATCCAACTGTTCGCTCATAAAAAAGGACAAGGTTCAACTAAAAATGGTCGTGATTCAGAGTCTAAAAGATTAGGCGCTAAAGCTGCTGATGGAGAAGTAGTAACAGGTGGTTCTATTTTATACCGTCAAAGAGGCACTAAAGTTTATCCTGGAGTAAATGTAGGTAAAGGTAAAGATGATACTTTATTTGCTAAAATTCCTGGTGTTGTTAAATTTGAACGTTTAGGCCGTGATCGTAAACAAGTGAGTGTTTACCCAGAATAAGTTAAAGATGAAAAATATCTTTAGCTTTTTTTAATGTGCCAGCAGGCATTTCATAGGTATATTTTACGTTTTTTTTGGGTAAAATTATTTTATTTGGTTTTACATTTTCATAAATGTATAATATATTATTGTTTTTATCAGTTAATACTATATCAATGTTTATTTTCATGAAAAAAGTATGTATGCCGTTTGCTTTAAATTTTAGAATATAATTAAATTTTTTTACAAACATTAGACCTTTAAATTTTTTTAAAAAAGTGTTGGCATTTCTTATTTCCATATTATCACCAGTTTTACTATAACATATTTTTATCTTTTTGTGTAATTGTAAAATCATTAAGTTGTCTATTTTTATGATTGTAAAAATTATTTTATATTGTTTACGTTTAGATACAGGACAAAATAATGAATAAAAATAAAAATGCTTAGTTTGGTCAGTATTTATAG
>CAVDHX010000018.1:0-6443 GCA_963609095.1 Sphaerochaetaceae bacterium
TGTTAATCCCATAATTTCACCTCACATTATTATTATTGTTGTTCCGTTTGTTATTTCGGAATCTTTTACTAGTGTATCAACCGGTATTTTTTTTCCATATTCATTATATATTACTGGACATGGATTATTATATGCCCCATCTGATAGTTCTTTTATTCCTTGTGCTAGCAGCTTTGATACTTGTAAAACACTTTTTCCAATTGGAATAAAGCAATTATATTTTTGTTCTAATACTGGAACATTTACTTCTACTAAAATTTTATTATTCATTTTGATCACCCTCTAGTAGTTTTATGTATTTTGCTGTTCCTTGTTTAACTATAAAGCCATATCCTTTTGGAATTTCTTTTTTGGCAATTGGCCCTACTCGCATTACTTTGATAATTGATTGTTCGTTTATTCCACTTCCAATCCATATTCCACTATTTTTTGTAACAGCTTTCTTGTACCATTCATTATATTCAAACGTTTTAAATTGGTCAACAGTATCCAATAATATAAAGTAATTTTTGCCTATTTCAAGTCCTTTGATCATTAAACTTTCAAATGTTGTTTGCATTTCTTTGCTGAGTCTATTATAGAATGTTCCAAAGCCTGATATGACATATATATTGTCTTCTCCTTCTAATGAACTTAAATCGTAGCCATTGTTTTGATACTGCATTAATTGTCTATCAATTGTTTCATTTAATTTTTTAACAAAATTATCAAAGTTACTATCAATGTATTGATAATTTTGGCTTTTTTCTATAATGTCTTTAGTATCAACAACTGTTAAGTTTAATTTTGCTGATATTTGTTTAACTAATGCATTTATAAATTTATCAAACAAATCAAAGTCAAACGATGTTATTATATTTGCATAATTCTTTTTAAAATTATAGGTTGCTAATTCTAGGTCATCTTTGCACATTCCTATACCAAATAGATTTTTCTTAGTAATTTTTCCTTTAAAGGTATCCATAGTTATATGAGATGGCAATGTTGGAATTTTTAATGCTATATAAGTAGCTTCTTGCTTTAATCTTTGACACAATTGTTTAATAAAATCTGTTTGTTCACTTTTTGGTCTTATATTTGCAGTTTGAAATTCGTATATATTATCAAGTTTTACTAATCCTCTTCCTGATATATTTGATGGATAAATTCCATTTGTTTTACCAATTATTGTTACATATTCATATTCATCATTTAATTGTAATGGAATTTGATTTTTAAAGTTTTGACTTAGTTTATATCTTACCGAATTTCCATTAGATGCGGTCATTATAATTGTTATTCCATATTTAAAGCAGTCACGTGAAATTGCTGTTAAATATATATTGCAATCTTCATATAATTCTGAAAATGCTTCATAATTATTGATTATTACTATTATTGTTGGAAGAGGTATTTCGTTTGAACTGTTATATAATTTAAAGTCTCCATTGTAATCAGCTAAAATTCTGATACGCATATCAATAATAGATTTAAGTAATTTGAATAAGTTTCTTACTTTTTCTTCTTCAGATGAGCTTACAACGTCTCCTACTTGTGGTGCATCTTTGAATGTTTGCAATATTTCTGAACCAAAATCTAACATATAAATATTTGTTTCTAGTGGTGAATGATGCTTTATGATTGAATAGATTGTAGTTGCAAGAAAATCTTCTTTACCACTTCCTGTACCACCATAAATAATTGTATTGCCAGCTTCTGATAAATTTAATGTTAGTAATCCTTGTCTTTGATTATTAGGATCATCAAATTCACCAATAACGGGGTTTATTACATTTTTTTCATGCTTATAGTTATATTTGGTTTCTAGGTCATCAACATAAATAAGTGCTGGTATTGGATTTAGCCACAATTTATTTACTTTAATGTTATTTGAAAGAGAAATTAAGTATTTAATAATATTGTTTATTTCTTCTCCTTGTGGTTTTACTGTCATTACTTCGTTATTTACGCTTTTTATTGTTTCACCAATATTATTTATAAATTGAAGTGACGTATCAACTCTCTTTTTTCTTTTTTCTTCAGGGAAATATGCAGCTCCTGTCCATGCTGACTGTCCTAGTGCAAAGTATTCATTATATCCTACTTGTAAATAAAATCTACCCACATCTACTAACGATGCAGCATCAAAGTTACCAATCATGTCCCTACTGTCTGTTTTATCTTGTACTTTTAAACATACTCTAAATTTACTGTTACTCCATATTTGATCGTCTACAATACCTGATGGCTTTTGGGTTGCTAATATTAAGTGAACACCCAAACTACGTCCGATACGGGCTGTAGAAATTAATTCTTTCATGAATTCAGGTTGTTGCATTTTTAATTCGGCAAATTCATCGGAAATTATAAATAAATGAGAAATTGGAGTTTCTACTTTTCCTTCTCTAAAGAATCTTTGATATTTATAAATGTCGATTGTGCTTTCGCCTAATTTATCACGTGCTTCATTAAATAGTTTTTGACGTCTTCTAAGTTCACTTTGTATAGAAGCAAGTGCTCTATTCATTTCAACAGTATCTAGGTTCGTAATTGTTCCAGCTAGATGTGGAAGTTTAATTCCTAATTCTCTATTTTCAAAGGCACCGGCTAGTCCTCCACCTTTATAATCTATTAAAACAAATGATACTTCATATGGATGATAATTGATTGCCATTGACAATATGTATGTTATTATGAATTCACTTTTTCCACTACCTGTCATACCGGCAATTAATCCATGTGGTCCATGTGCTTTTTCGTGAAGGTTTAATTTAAATAGTTCCCCATTTTCATCAATACCAACTGGAGCGTTTAGACTTATTGTTGGATTGTTTTCTTTCCACCTATATAAGGAATTTAACTGTTCTACTTTACCAACATTATACATTTCTAAAAAGCTAAGTATTTTTGGTAATTTATTGGCACCAGACGGCATTCTTAATGGTATTTTGGAAATGGCTGAAATACATTTTGGTAAATCAATTCTGCCTTTAACGTTTAAATCAGCTTCAAACAATTGTTGTTTGTCGGCAACTAGTTCGTTTTCAAAAACACCGGATGTTTTTCCATCTACACCACTAATATTGATGAATGTTGAACATTCCTTTGGTAATTTTGATAGATTGTTGCTTCTAAATATTACACTAAATCCATAATTTATTGGAGAGGATAATATTTCTTTTACAATAGTTGTTGATTTTGCTATTTCTAGGTCATCAGCAATTATTAAGTAATAGCTACTATAACTACGATAATCAATGGTGCTTATTTTATCATCAGTGATATGCATGCGGTTATTAAAAACTTTTGAAAGATAATTTGAAATTTGTTTTATATCATCTGAGTTATCTCCATAAAATCGCATACTCATATCATCTGTAAATAAGTGCAACGATTTTTTTAAATATTCAAATCGATGATTTCCTTTTGAGGTTATAAAGAAAATTTTTAAATCTCTATAACTTTGAAATGTCATTATTTGAAGAAGCAAACTTTCTAAAAAATCGTATGATAATTCACGTTCTCCGATGATGGCTGAGATGTTTTTTTCCACTAATGATAATTTTATTGGAGCTCCTACTATTGTATTTTGACTTTGAACAGTTTCTTTAAGTAATTGTTTTAAGTTGTCTTCTTGAAGTGTGAAATGTTCTTCTGGGTATTTAATATCTATGTTTGGCTTTTTATTTCCTATTCCTAGTTTTATTGATAAGAAGTCTTCTTGGTATGTTTCACGTTCCCATAGATTTCTTTTTTTATTTAGAATAATATTTTGACATTCTTCTAAAGAAATATTGTTTTCTTGTAAAATCTTTTTTTCTTGGTTCATCAACAATTGTATTTCCATTGATTTTGCCATTAGGTATTTTTTATATTTTACTTGTCTTTCTTCTTCGTGTTTTTTATCCATTTTTCGTTTATATTTTGCTGAAAGCATTGGCCAAAATACCATAGTCAAAATCATCGCAAAGCTCATAATTAATGTCGGCAATGATTCGCTGAGTGTTTTTTCCCCTGATGCATAACTGCTAATGCCTGTGACCAGCATAACCATTGATGTCATTCCCATTGTCATCATTGGTCCAATCGTGTATAAAATTGGCATTTCATCTTTATCAGGTGCTGTAGGAGGTGGATCTATTACTACTTGTTTTTTTTCAAATTTTGTTATAAATCTTGGTGACTTTTCAAAGTAATCATCTTCTCCATATAATGTGGCATATAAATCTTCTGAAACATTATCGTTAATTTTTGATGTGTTATTTGTTAGATTTTCTATAAAAGAAAATATTTGCCCGTTTAGGGTGACATTGTTATTTGGATTATTTATTAAGAAAAAATCACCCATATAGATTAATTTTAATCCTAATATGAAAATCATATCGCCACAATTTAATTTTGCAATATCTATTTTTTTCCCATTAACGTATGTTCCAAATCTTTTGTCATAGTTTGTTACCGATAAATCTGAACCATTTAAAAATATTCTTGCATGTGTTTCACCGATTGATGAATTATTATATGTGACATCGCAATTGGTTTTTCCTATGGTAAAATCTTTTTTACTTATACGATATTTACCGAATGACATATCATATAATGGAAAAGCCATTATATACATGATTTCTTTTTTTACTCTTAATTCATATTTTTTATATAGTTCAAGTGGTAATTCTAGCATGTAATGATTTTCATCATATATTTGGGCTTCATCATTACTTTTTGCAACCCATTTATTATCTTTTGCTTCTATATTTATAACGTTTACTGGCTTACCTTCTTCGTCGTCATAATCAATCCAACAGTTACCTCGGATAATGAGAGGTAATTTTTTACATGTGACGGATTGACTTCTAATTAAATATATGAGCATATTATCACCTTTTCCATTATTTTACCTCCCCTATTTTCTACAATAATAATACTATAATTTCTTTTAAAAATCAACAAAAATATATGTGCGTTGAGTTCTAAAACAATTTTTTTATTACCTTACATTATTATCGTTATTATAATATTCATCCATATTCATTAAAGTATAATTACCGAGGCTATCATATGATCTTTTATTGATTTTAGCACCTTGTCCCCAAGAGGAGAATTCTGCATCATAATATCCTTTTTCACCATCTTCATCGTATGAACCTAAGATTACTACAATATGACTATCGGAAACCAGAAAGTCTCCTGGCTTACCACTTGTAATGTCACCAGTATATCCATTAGATATAGCCCAATTTTTTTGTGAAATTGTGTAAGCGTCTACTTCGCCATCATCATCTGGGTCTTGAATTTCGCTTTCTTTTTTTGGAAGGTTGTATCCCCCATTATATAAAGCAAACCATGCGAAGCTGCTACAATCAAGGTAAAAATCTTCATTTACTATTCCTTCAGTATTTGTTTCTTGTCTGCTTGTTGCAATACCATGATTTCCAGCCAACTGATTGTATCTAAGCCTTTTGCCTGTAACTTTTGAGTAATCTCCTACTAAGGAAAGGGCTGCTGCAACAACGCCTTCTCTTGTGCCATAGCCAACATTGTTCACATTAAATTTAATATGATTATTAAAATTTTCAACTGAACCAAAAACGGTATTAATTAAATCAAGTGCTGGTGTATTGCTAGATTCACTGGCTTTTTGTGATAATTCATAATATTTTTCTAAGAATTCAGGATCAGACATATTTTCATTATTTAATAAGCAGCCACTTTGCAATAAAATTAATAATTGTTCTGATGTAAGATTTAGATTTCCCATGGAAAAGCTTTCAATTAATGATGCAAAATTTTCGCCATCAAATCCATTTATTTTTAAAAATTCTTCTAGTTTATTTTCAAATTCATCAATTATGTTGTTAATTGATATGATTTCAGGGGAAATTTCAAAATTTATTAATGTACCACTGTTCATACTATTGACTAAGTTATTCATATTTATTATACAAGGTTTGATTTCACTATTTACACTGTTTAGTATGTTTTTTTGTTTGTTTAATGAACTGCTTGCTTTAGCTATTTTTATATAATCAAATGAAGTGCCACTCATAAGTCATACCCCATTGTTATACTGTTTGTAAGAGAGTCTTTTTTTCTCGCAACTGTTACATTATTATTACCAGTGTCAATTGCAGTGTTAGTTTTGCTTTCTAAGGATTCTTTTATGTTTTTTAATTTTTCTATTGCGGTTTTTACTGTTTCTATATTATCTCCTTTATCAGAAACACTAATGTCATTAATTATATTACCAATTTCGGTTATAGCCTCTTTTATTTCTGTTAGTTCTTCTTGTAATTGTTGGTTTGCTTCAGCCATTTCATTTTCATAATATCTTACTTCTTGATAATTTATCCCGTTATCAATAAAATCATTTATGTTTGTCATGTTTATCACCACTCTTTTCATCATCTTTTATATTTATGATAACATAAAAGATTACTAAATTAAATGATATTAATATATTTATC
>CAVDHX010000019.1:0-4962 GCA_963609095.1 Sphaerochaetaceae bacterium
TATAAGGGCTAAAAAGTGTCTGTAGTTATAGGATACCACGAAGTATAACCCCAGTTACTGGTATTAGTCCAATAACTACACTTAGATTTAATATTGATTGAAATGAAAGCAAGAAAATAATACCAAATGATAAGTATTTGCCAAACAAATCATTACATTTTAATGATATTTTTATTGATTGGTATATTATAAAACAAAACAAGCTAGATACAATTAAAATGCCAACTATACCAAGTTCTTCACTAATGATTGAAAATATAAAATCGGTTTGAGGTTCTGGAAGATAAAAATGTTTTTGCCTAGATGCTCCTAGCCCAAAACCAAATAAGCCACCTGGTCCAATTGCATAAAGTGATTGAATTATTTGAAAGCCACTACCTAATGGATCGCTCCAAGGATTTAAAAATGATAATATTCTTTTTAATCTATATGGGGCGGCTAAAATAAGAATTATTATACCTATTAATCCTAAGATACCAATTTTAAGAAAAAAGTTTAAATTAACTCCACTAATAAATAGTAGACCAATAACTCCCATTACTAGAATAACACCTGTTCCAAAATCTGGTTGCAACATAATTAAAATAAATATAATAAAAGTTATAAATAATATTGGTAATATATTTTTTATATCATTTTTGTTATTACATAAATATTTACTTGTAAATATTATCATTGCAAGTTTCATAAATTCACTTGGTTGAATACCAAAAGAGCCAATGCCAAACCAACTTTTACTACCGTTTCTTTCACTACCTATAAATAAAACTAATATAATTAGGGTTAAACAAGTTATAAATATTTTATTGCAATATTTATAATATTTTTTATAATCTATTTTGCTTACGGTATACATAATAATTATTCCAATTATTAAAAATAATCCTTGATTTTTTACATATTTATATGGATCGCTAAATTTATATTCTGCCCATACATTTGATGAAGAATAAACCATTAAAAGGCCAAATAAAGAAAGGATGATAACACATATAAATAAACTAATATTCATTTTTTTCATAGCACCACTCCATATATTAGTGATATAAAAGAAGCAATTAAACCTATTATCCAAAATATTTTTACAATATTTTTTTCTTTAAATCCTAATTTTTCAAAAGTATGATGAATTGGTGTCATTGGAAAAACTCTTTTTTTAGTAAGTTTATATACTATTATTTGAATAATACAACTTAATGTTTCTAAGACAAAAACTAGTCCTATTAAAACAAGTAAAACTTCATGCCTAGTTAGTATTGCATATGCCCCTAAAGTTGCTCCTAGGGAAAGTGAACCAGTATCTCCCATAAATACTTTAGCAGGATTTATATTAAATATTAAAAAGCCAAGTAAACATCCTACTAAAGTGAATGAAAGTATGGCAATATCTTCATATCCTTCTAACCACCCTGTTTGCCATGATATAATTCCAAATGTAGAAAAACATATTGCTGAAAGGCCAGTTGCAAGTCCATCTAATCCATCTGTTAAATTAACAGCATTACTACTTGCTGTTAAAATAAATAAAATAAATATGCCATAGAAAAATCCAATGTTTAATTTAAAATTTAAACTATGAATCCAAAGTAATGGTTCATTTCCTGCTTTCATAAACATATAGAAAAAAATTACAGCAACAATTATTTGCATAGTAAATTTTTGTGATTTAGTAAGTCCTTTATTATTATGCTTTTTTATTATTAAATAATCATCAATAAATCCTATTAATGCATAACTTATAAAGGTAAATAAAATTATTGATAATGTATAAGTTAGTCTTATTTTTTTTAAATATATAAAGCTTAATGTTATTAAAATTAGTGGTAGTATAAATATAATTCCTCCCATTGTTGGGGTTCCTATTTTTTCTCTATGTTCTTTTTCTAAATAAATACTTAATGTTTGATTTATATGAAATTTTTTTAGATAAGGAATAAATATAAAGCCAAATAAAGCAGATAAGATAAATCCTATTGTTACAGCTATAAGTGATTTAATCAATATTAGCATTTAAATCCTCCTAACTAGTAAATAATTTTACTGTCTTCCCTTCTTCTAATTTCGTTTTTGCTTTAGGTGATTGATATATAACCTTTTCACCATTACCACTTATTTCTACATTAAATCCATTTAATTTTTCTTTTGCTTCTTTTATATTTTTTCCTATAACATTAGGTACTTTTTTTACTTTAGCATCTGGCCATTTGTATTTTTTTTCCATTCCTCCACTTGGTTGCTGAATGTTTAATGCTTTTATACAATCTTTTAAAACGGCTTTACTAATTGGGCCTACTGTCGTTCCTCCATATTGTACTGTTCCTTTCGGATTATCAATTGCTATATATACAACAACTTGTGGGTTATCTACTGGTAAAAAGCCAATAAAAGATAAAATATAATTATTAGATAAATACTTACCATTTTCTACCTTTTGTGCGGTTCCTGTTTTACCACCTACTCTATATCCATCAATATAGGATGTTCTACCACTTCCATTAGCAACTACGCTTTCTAAGGCATCTCTTACTTTTTCACTTGTTTTTTTACTAATAACTTCTCTTACCTTTTGTGGTTTATTTTCTTTAACCACAGTATTTGTTTCAGGCTCATTTATACTTTTTACAATATATGGTTTGTATAATGTTCCTCCATTTATAGCAGCGCTTACGGCTGTTACTTGTTGAATTGGTGTTACAGATACACCTTGTCCAAAAGCAGTAGTAGCAAGTTCAACCGGACCCACTTTATCTCTGCTAAATAAAATGCCTGAAGCTTCTCCATTTAGATCAACACCTGTTTTTTTACCAAAACCAAACTTTTCAATATAATCAAATAACTTATTTTTTCCAAGCTTTTGTCCCAAAACTACAAATCCTGGGTTCAAACTGGTAATCACTAGCACCCAAAGTATTATTTAAACCCTTATTTTCTGAGCTTTCGGAATTTATATTTGTGTGTTTGTGATTAACAGAAGTACCATTTCTTTCATCACAAGCACCATTATTAGAACTAATTGATGTTGTATTCATATCAATCTTTTTTACAGGTCTAATTACTCTAGCATCTAGTTCCAATTCTCTGTCAACTATGTTTGTATTAAAATCAAAATATATAGTTAATCTAACCTTGTTACGATCATTATTGATTTTTTCTATCTCAACTCTATCTACTAATACTCTCATTAAGTTAGGTAATTGCTTTTGAATATCAATTTTTTTGTTTAGAATTGTTTTCATATCTTCTAATTTTCTTTTTAATTTTTCTTTTTCAGACTCTGATGAATTTAAATTATTGACTTTATTTTTTATTGTTTCATATTCCAAATTAAACTTATCATTTCTTCGTTTAAATTCAAAATCATCAATAATTCCTTTTAAACTTAAATCTAACAATTTATCCTTTTGCTTGTCGATATTTTGCATTTGAATTTCAAGTTCTGAAACATCAGATGACTGTTTAATTTTACTAGCTAAATTTTCATACTCTTCTATTACACTATTTAAATATTCTTTTTTATTATTGATAAAATCGGTAAAAATATCAACAAATACCTTATCCAGATAAGATTCTTTTATAATTGGAGAAGAACAAGTATCTACTCCCTTATTTCTATATGTCTTACAAGACCAATTGGGATTACCTGCTCTATTTCCTCCACTATTTCTAATAAATACTCCTCCACAATGTTTGCAATACAATTTACAACTGTACTTTGCATTTTCTAAATTTTTTTCAGATGTACAAACATGGTGAGCATAAGATTTTTTTCTTTTCTGATGAAGATTATTTGCTTTATCCCATAGTTCTTCTGAAACAATTGCTGGAATTCTATCATCTTTTTCTATTATTTGTTTCTCTTTTGGAACAGCTCTCTTTTTATGTGATTTATAATCCTCAACTTCTGTCAATCTTGCTGTATAAAATCCTTTATATCTAGGATTCTGCATCATTTTTCTTAAAGAAGTTTCAGAATAAGCCTTTCCTTTGGAATTTAAATAGCCCATTTTTTCTAAATCTTCGCCAATTTTTTTTAGTCCTACTTTGCCTGAAGCATATGTTTCAAATAAATACCTAATTATAGGTGCCTCATTTTCATTTATTTCATATCTACCGTTCTTTTTATAATAACCAGTTAAATTACCACCAATTAATTTTCTGTCTTTAATCATTCTGTTAATACCAAACTTTACTCTTTCTGATAGTTTACGAACTTCATCTTGTGCTAAGCTAGACATTATAGTTAATCTAAATTCAGAATCCTCTTGTATAGTATTTAAATTATCAGATAAAAAATAAACAATAACACCATTTTTTAACAGATATTCTGTATATTTAATACTATCTACAGTGTTTCTTGAAAATCTAGATATTTCTTTTGTTAATACTAAATCTATTTTCCCAGCCTGAGCTGCTTCAATCATTCTTAGAAATGAATCCCTATTTTTAACCGCTGTACCTGATATTCCTTCATCTATATAGCCTTGTGTGAAAATCCATTTAGAATTTTCCTTAATCATTTCTTCAAAATAGTTTTGCTGGTTTTCTAGTGAATTTAATTGATCATCTTTATCAGTAGATACTCGTGCATAATATGCTACTCTAAGTGGCATATCATATATGGTTTTTCCTTTTCTTAAATCTTCTCTTGCTTTTTTTACATCCATTTCCCTCACTCCTTTTTCATGTATTACAAAAATCCAAGACTAGTAGGATGATGCCATGTTACCATCGGATATTGATGATGTCAAATCATCCTTTTTACTATTTGTATCAGTTCTAATTTTTTTCATTCTACTAAGTAGTGATTTCTCCATACTACTAAATAATTTCAAATCAATAACTTTTTCTTCATATAATTCTCTATTTAAAATTAAACGCCACTCGAACAACTTATATTCTAATGGTAATTCTTTCGTACTAAATTTAACTTCTATGTCATTTTCTAGCATTAGATTTACCTCC
>CAVDHX010000020.1:0-13224 GCA_963609095.1 Sphaerochaetaceae bacterium
TTCCTATACCGAAAAGCATTAATACTATTTTTAAAATATTCTTTTTCATAATTTTCCATCCTTTCAAATTACTATTTATCTGTTTGTCTTTTTAATTATACCATTTTATTTTAAATAAATATATTCTTTACACTTAAAAAGATATTTAAAAAGTAAAATAACTACCTTATACATACGATTTTTTTTAGAAAGATTTATAGGAATCAATAAGAATGCACATACTGATAAAAATACTAATGCTTGTAATTTAAAATTAGTGAAAGCAAATAATATTAAAAATATCATAAGCATAGGAAGTCCTATATAAAGGTCTGTCATTTCTATATATTTTCCTAAAGTCTTTTTAATACTTTTTATTGTAATATACATAAATTTATCACTCCCTTGAACGGTATCTTCTTCGATACATATTTCTTTGTGGCATAATAGAACTTACGGCTTCACCCATATTTTCACGACCATGCATTCTCATATTTTTACCGATATTTGATGGTGTTGAATTTTTAACTTTACCGCCAAATTTTTCAATAGTATTTCCAATACCATTTTGAATACCACTTTTAATTGGATTAGAGTTTGAATTATTATTACTTTTGATATTATTACCAAATTTTTGAATAGCTCCTCCAATAGAACTAACAAGTTTATTTCCTCCAACTCCTCCTAGAGCAGAAGCACCAACACCTAATCCAAAAGAAGTAGCACCACTAATAACATTTCCTCCAATATGAGTTGCAGTAGATAACGCATGACCATAACTCATTAAACTCATTAATTGTTCTCGACCAGAGTTAGCACTAACATTTGAACCAATGAATCTATTAACAACTTGTGATCCAGTTAAAAGAAATGTACCACATCCAACAAACATTAACGATTTTAAAGCCATATCTTTAAAGTTAGAATCACTAAAAAATGTTGTACTATTAATGGCTTGCATTACAATTACAGTTATACCAATAATCATCATAACTACTGCACCTTGTAGCATTAAAGAAACTAATTGTTCTATAACGGCAGATCTTCGTTGTTTATTTCCAATGGAAGTAGCAAATACTATTGGACTTATTAAAAACAAAAACAAAAATTCTATTTGCCTACGAGCAAGCATCATCCCACTAAAGAAAAGAGCATATAAGAAGAACCCACCTACAATAATAGCCATTATCCAATTTATATTATATTTATAATCTTTTTCATCTGGTAGTATCCATTTCTTAGAAGTTACATATTTATCATTAAACATTCTTTTCTTAGTAAAATTACTATTTTTGATATTAGCACTTATATCTTCTTTTTTAAATTCATCACTTGCTTTATAACCATCAGAATAATCAACATACATAGTAAGCATAGCACTAGATAAAGTAGTACCATTATTTGAAAACATAGAAGAAGTATAACCACTTAATTTCATAGATAAGGTATTGGCTTGTGAAAACAAGAAAACACTCATTAACACAAGCACACTACATTTAATGATTTCCATAACTATTTGATGAGTAGATAAGCCCTCATCTGGATCTAGTATTTTCATTACAAATCGCCAAGCAATAAATAATGCTAATAATGTTATAGCAATAGCAATTATTCCAGAATGGAAATTAGAAAACATGGTATTATCCGAAACACTATCAACAATATCATATAAGTTTAGTTCTTTCATTATATTAAATAATGTATCTACTAGTTTATAGATAAAATCAATTACAGCCCAACCTAATCTTCGGAGTAAATCTAGAGCACTTAACATATAACACCACCTAGAATAGACTGATAATTAAGTTTACTAAAGATATGGCTAAAATGATTCCTACGATACCAAACATTGTTTGAATAATTCTTTGTTTAACATGAGCTTTTCTGTCAACATCAGCAACGGCATACATGATAAAACCAACTACTAATGAAACACCTGCTAGAGCAATACCAACTCTTAAGCACCAATCAGTTAAAGTTTTAATGGCTTTTAATATTGTATCAATATTGTAATTACCACCGTCTAGTTTTGTTATTGCTAATGTACTTATAGTATTCCCTATATTGTATAGAGAACTTTCTATAAGTTTAAACAATAAGCAACACCTCGAAATTTATATTTTTATTCATCTTATTATCATCCTCCTTAATAAAATAAGAAAAAGAGCAAAATAGTGATATAATAAGTTTGTTATTGATTTTTAATAACACTAGAGTTAGCCCTAACTAGCTCTTTTATTTTGCTCTAATTTCATTTGACTAAATTTCTATTTCATCATCATTTTTTTCTTTAGATTTTGCTAAAAATGTAACTTTTTCAGCAATAACTTCTTGAATAGTTTGTTTTGAATTATCTTTTTCAATAACTCTTGTTTGAATACGACCTTTAATACCAATTAAATCTCCTTGCTTACAATATTCACTTGTATTTTCAGCAACACCAGACCACATAGTACATTTAACAAAATCAGTATCATATTCACCATTTTCATTTTTGTAACTTCTAGGTATAGCAACAGTTACATTACATACTTTTTTACCATTATCTAATTCAGTTGCTTTTGGATCTTGTGTAATTCTACCAACTAATACTATTTGATTCAACATTTAACCACCTCCTTTCGTGCATTAATAATACAAATCATCATTAAAGATTTTTTGTATTTTTTTCTTTGTTTTTTCAATAGATTCTTTACCAAAGTATTTAGAATATTTTTCTATTTGTTCTTCAGATAAAGAACGGTCTTCACCAAGTTCTGGATCATCACCGACAATAAAAAAATTACCACATATAACATCATGACCAATATCACGATTAGGTGGTAATCCTAAAATTTTTCCTTCTTCATTACAAATTATTGCAACATCATTTGAATCACTTAAATAAGTATATTCAATCATTCCATTAACAAGTTTTTGTTTTTCTTCTAAACTGTTTTTTATTGTTCTTTTTTCTGGTAACTTATTTGGTTCAACATAAAGAACATTTAAGTTTCTTTGCAATTTATCACAACCTTTCTAACTATATTCACTAAGTAATTTTTCCATTTCTTTTTTTTCTTCTTCTGTCGGAGGTATTGTTTCACATCTCTTACCATTCCAAACCATAACACCATCTTCATCATACCTAATATGTGGAGCTGACTTTTCATTAATTAA
Source organism: Sphaerochaetaceae bacterium (assembly GCA_963609095.1). Taxonomy (GTDB): domain Bacteria; phylum Bacillota_I; class Bacilli_A; order RF39; family UBA660; genus Coprosoma. The sequence goes on from CAVDHX010000020.1 coordinate 3,139, forward strand.
TTCGTTAGGTTTATCAGTAATCTTAGTAACCATAATATAAGATTGAATATTATTATTCTTATCAGAGTAAGTTTTTAAATATCCTTTAATAAACACTTTTTTATCTTTAATAAAAAAATCTTTATATTTGTAATAAAGATTATTATGTATTCTTAAATTAAGATAACAATTATTATTTGAATAATCATTACAAGTTAGACCAAACAGACAATAATTATTAGTATTATAAATATTATTGATTTTACCAGATAACATAACTTCATTATAATTTATATCTTCATACATAAAAGCCTCCAATCTAATTTAAAGTTTATATTAGTATTACTAATAATATTATTAGAATTATTTTATTTATTAATTTATTTATTCTTTTATTTATTTGTAGGAAGTATATCTCCAGTCGGTTAGGAAGTGTCTTGCCACTCTGACGGGAGAGTTAGATCCTTACTATCATCTATATAAATTTTTCTTCTACTGTTATTTTTTTCTTTTCTATCAATTATTACCTTGATATAACCCTTACTATGTAAATTACTTATACAAGTTCTAATTGTTCTTTCACTAACATTATTTACTTTACTTAAATAATGATTAGTAGCATAACAGTAGCCTTTATTATTACATAGTGCTGATATTTCCCCATAAAGCAATTTTTCTAAATGTGTTAAAGAAAAATCTAAGATGACAAAACTAGGAGTAATACATGAATTAAATATTTTTGGTATTCAATATCACTCCTAGTATTAATAAGCCACCTTATTTGTTAAATAACCAATATAAACCGTTTGAGTATCTTTTGTATTTTTCTTGCAAGTAATTAAAGTTATAGTAGTTTTTTGATTATCTCTATAAACTTCAATATGACCATCTTTACTGGTATTATATATTTTACTTATAGAATATTCATATTTATAACCATTATAATAAACATAAACTTTATCATCATTATTTAGTTTATATAAATTTTTAAAGAAAGAAATATAACTAGCTCCATTATGACTAGCAAGAACTAAGTTACCATTAACAACATCTGGCATAGAAGATTTATCTATAATTTGAATATTATAATTAACATTATTATATTTACTACTAGGATCTACTAAACCTCGTTTTAAATTTATGGACGGAATTTCTAAAACGGCAATATAGTTATAATTAGTAACTTTGGAAGTAGTAGTATTTTCTTGCTTATCTTCTTTTGGTTCTTCTACTTGTGAAGTATTATCGTCATCAAAAAATTCTTCTATTTTAGTATCATTATTTTCATCTAATTTTACTTTAATAGAATAATTATAAACAATCATAAACATACCACAGGCAAAAAGTAGTAAGCCAATTAATTTAATAAGATTAAACTTCTTATTTTCTTTTCTTCGTACCATATAAGAATAATCCTAGTCCAGATACAATTAAAACTATACTTCCAATTAGTTCATAATTAATATTACTTAAACCAGTATTTGGAACTTCGTATGCTTCATCTAACATATTACATTTAACAACTTGTCCATCCTCAGTAATTTCAAAATACATTTTTTCTTCATTTATTTTGTATCCCTCTGGTGCTTCTTTTTCTAAAATATAGTATTTACCAACCGGTAATTTATCAATAATGATTTTACCATTTTCATCAGTACGACCAGAATAAACTAACTCATCATTTTCATTGTAAATTTCAATTAGTGTGTTAGGTAAAGTCTTACTGTTTGAATAATCAGATTTAGTAAATTCTAAAGTACCTTTTGGCAAATGATTTTCTAAAGTAGTTTTGTAATTAATTACTTCTGTATATTGATCTTTATATTCAAGATTGAAATTATATTTAGTTTTATCCAACACATGGTTATTTACTGTTTCAATTTCTTGTAAATAGTATTTTCCTAAATATAAATCATCTACCTTAACATAACCATTTTCATCAGTAATTAATTCTTTTACTAGAGTACCTTTTTTGTATTTTAAATTACCAAGAGCATCATATATATTTTCTCTAGCATATAAGCCAATTTTAACGCCTTTTAAGTTAACTTTAGTATAAATATACCCATTATCAGTTAATTCTACTTCTTCGCCAGTTTTAGTTAGTTCTAGGCTACCTTTAACGGCTTTATTTTCAAACTTAACTTCAAATAAGATTCCAAATTCGTCATCATTAATCAATTTAGAATCTTCACCAATTTTAAATTCTACAGAATTTTTATTCCATAAATAACCATCAATTTTTTGATCTACTTCCTCTAAATAGTAAGTACCTGCTTTTAATGGATAAGGTGTGATTAAAATACCATTAGAATCAGTTTCAAAAACATCAATAGTTTTAGCAGTTGGATAAGTTATTGTTTGTTTAACATATTCTTTAGTATCAACATTATAGATTCTAAACTTAATATTTTTTCTAGTAATAATTTGTTTAGTATCTTTATCAATTTTAACAACTTTTAATTTAGCAGTTATTTCAGCATTAGAGATAGTGTAGTAAATTTTATCTCCCGTTTCATAAACCTTAATTGTAAAATCATCTACCTTAGTAGTATCTTTAGAGGTAGTCAATTGTTTTACTGTATATGTTCCATATACTAAATTAATATTTAATTTCCCGTTTTTATCAGTTTTTCCAGTCTTATAAAGTTCGCCTTTATTATTATAAAAACCAAACTCCACATTAGGCTCTGGTGTCATTATTTCGGATTTACTAGTAGCATAAACTTTTGTAAGTTCAACATCACGATTTATTATTTTTTCTTTTACAATAACATAGTTATCAATATTATCTAAAGAACTAGTAAAATAATATTTAGTAGTATCTAATTGATAACCTTTACTAGGACTTATTTCTTGTAAATAGAAATCTCCAAAATAAGGCAAATGTTCTATTTTTGCATACCCATTACTATCAGTAGTTGTTTTGCCAACTAAAGCATCTGTTTTTTTATCATAAACTCCATATACTGCACCACTTAAAGTTGCTTCACCTTGTGGCTTAGCAGAGTTATTGTCTTTATCATGTTTAGTAAAGTCAATTTTTCCTCCCTCAGATTTGATATTTAAAGATGCATAAACTGGATCAACTGCTCCAGAAGATAACATTGTTTGAATACCATTGCCATAATATACAAGATATTGTCTTGTAGTATACATTTTTTTCTTGAATTGCATAGTAATATTACCAACATTAGTAGCACGAATAGTAATAGTATTACCATTAACTTGATATTCAGCATTATTACTCATTATTACATCGTAATTTGATAATACATTGTTAGTATCAGTTAGTGTTATTTTATCACCAACTTTCATAGTAACTGTTTGACCATTAAAAGATGGTTTTACATAATGATTATTAACCAAATTCATAATTGTATTTTTTTCAGAAGATACATCTATATTTGTTCCTGCTCCCCATCTTTGAGTTGAGTAAGAAATGTTATAACTTCCTGCTTGTTCCCATAAAAGGGCTTGAGTTGCTAATCTATAATTTAATGTTTGATGATTTGGATAATCATAACCATAATAAGCGATTAGCAACATTTTTAGTTTCTGTTCATTAGAATAATTTGTATTAGACATATCACCAACTGTATAATTATTAGTTCCCTCTGGAATTCCAGGTTCGATACAATAAGCAACACGGTCACCGAAGTAATAGTCTTGGGTATACCAACTATGACTTGATTCATTTGGACTAGATCTTGTCCAAAAATATCCCGACTTACTCATTGTTAAACTAGCTCCTTGAGCATAGACTTGATTCATAGAAAATATGCTTCCTGCAATTATTCCAAATAATAACAATAAGTTTTTTAATTTATTTTTCATATTCTTTAAATTCCTCCTCTCGTGAAATTATGCTTGATAAGGCACAAGCAGACCATAAAAAAAGCACTAGTAAAATTAACAGTGCAATTCCAATAAATAATAATATTTTCATTTTTTCCTCCAAAATAAAAAAAGACTAGAATATCTAGAGACTGCTGAATTAACAGGTTAATTTGAAAAGTAGAGAAGTTATCAATATGATAATAATCTCTACTTTTTTAAAATTCTAATTATTTTTATGATTTTTAATTAAAAATTAGCTATTTTTGCTATATTTTTCTTTCTCTAAGCGGTAAATTCTGGATATATTAGCCAAAAAGAGCGTACTCGCCCCTTGTATTGTTATCCCACTTTGTCCACAGGCATTTGCTTTATCATAATTATACAAGTTTTTTAATTCTGAATTTTTGGCTTCTATCTTATACCTATTAGAATAGTAATTTTTAAATTCTTCTGTTTCCATGTAATCCATCTGAGCAATATGCGTATCATTTTTGATTTTAACATTATATGTTTTGCTTTTAGCATTCTCTTTGTAACAGCCATCTCTTAAAGCACAATGCTTACATTTATCCACATCAAAATAATAACATTCGACTTGAGTGTCATCTTTCTTACTGCCTTGTTTTGCTTTTCTTATTGCCATATGCCCAGCCTTACAAACATACATTCCAGCATCCTTATTATATTCAAATTCATCTTCTTTGCTACGACTTCCATGGGTTACATTTTTGCTTAATTTGCTTGCATCTTTAATATTATTTTCACTACAATATTTTAAATTATCTTTCTCTGCGTAGGCACCATCGCCAACTACTGCTTCAAGTTCTATACCGTTTTCTTGTGTTTTTTCTATTAGATTTTTTAATTCCTTACCATCATTTTTTTCTCCAGAAGTTATAGTAGCAGCAGTTATTATTCTTTCATCACTCATCATTATATGAGTTTTGTAACCAAAGAAAGAAGTATCAGCCGTTTTATGACCGATTTTAGCATCAGTATCTTTAGAGTATTCTAAAGCATCATTGGTATCGCCAACAATTTCATTAAGTGAATTTATACATTCTTTTATTCCTGGTATTTCACTAAATCTTTCGTCAGATGATATTAAGGCAACCAACTCTTTACAGTATTCAATTTCATCTTCTATTAACCCAGATGCTTCACGTTTTTTAGGCATTTTACCTTTCATTTCTGGGTCAATTGCATATATTTTTGCTCTTAATTTTTTAGACTCAGCAATCATTTTTTCTCTAGGCGAAATATGCCCATACAAGGCCAAAGTGTGTGTAGAATCAACAATCCCAATATTTCTTTTTTTTAGAATTTTTTTGTCTAATGCCAATTTAACGGTTTTAGATATTAACAAGTCCATTAACTCTTGGGATTTATCGTACACTTTTATAACATTGCCTTTATCATCCTTTTCGTATTTTGCTAATCTAGTACGTCTAAAATTAGTTAATGATGTTGGATCTATATCTATTAGATCCTCTGGATTATATTCTAAAAAATATTTGTATTCCAAATTAACATTAACTTCATGAATTAGTCCACGATCAGATAAGCCTGTTTTTGCCTTTAAAAGTAACAATTTAAACATAACAATAACATCAATGGCAGTTCTTCCTAAAGAATTAGAATAACTATCACTTAAAAATTCATAGACAAAACTGAAATCAATTTCATCTCTCATTTTTCTCCAAATACTATCCATTGGTACTAAGATATCATATAACTTTAAGTAATTACTGACATCTAAGCTTAATTGCATATCTCTTTTTAACATAACAGACTCCTTATGACAACATTTTACCAAAATAAAAGACTGCACGATAGCTTTACATTAAAATTTGTAAAGTTTTTCAGCAGTCTCGAATATCTAATCTTTATACTTATTACAATTTCCAGATGAACAATTAATATATAAATATTCACCTAAAACTGTACCTTGACCATCAACAACATCCATACACCAACTATTAATAATATCAATTGTATCTTTCAAAGAAATTCTTTCACTAGCAGAAAGACAAGCATCCATAGAACTATATTCGATTTTACCTTTATGAAAAGAATAATTAAAATCATTCGGATTAGGAACACCTATATAAGAATTATTATTTTCTTTTGCTTCTTCTTCAATTTGATTATTATTAGATTGTGATTGATTTTGTTGATTATTATTTTGATTTATCTCATTTGAATTATTTGATGTGGTAGAAGATACTTTATTTTCTTTTACTTCTTCTTTAGGACTTTCTACAACATCAACACTTTCGTTTTTTTCTTTTGGTAATTCATTTTGATTTTCTGTTTTCTCTTGAACATCTTCTTTTTTTTCTTTTTCTTTAGATTCTGTATTGCTAGTAGAATTTTTTGATAAGTTATTCTTACTAGAATTAATTTTGCCAGTAAAAATAAAAGTAGTAATTAAAATCATTATTATAATAATACCAACAATTTTAAAGATTTTTGATTTCATACCATCACCTTTGCTTGAATGATATACTACTTAAAAAATTTTGTCAAATCATTAAGAATTACCCTTTACACAATCATAAAACCACCTCCTTTAATATATTAAAAAACTGCTTATTACTAAGTATCAATTTCAACATCTATTCCAAAATAACATGCAACTTTAATATAGGTGCTTTTCTTCCTTTGATAAAAATTTTGAATATAAATGGATAATTGTTCACATACTGCTTCATCTGTATAACTACTTAAGATAGACATTTTTAAAATAATCTTTTCATCTTTAGTAAGGTGATTCTTCAATACAGTTATATGTTTATCCATTAAATCAATATAATTATTATATCTTTCAGATTGTTCAACTTTATTAGCTGTGGGATTACTTATATTAGAAGAAAAAATTCCCATATTATCATTAGATAACGACCCAGAATATCTATCTTTAATCAAATCTAATTTATCCTTATAATTTCTGTATTTAGAAAAATATGATTTTACATTATATTTTGTTTGATCGTAATTATATAATTTAATTTCATCATCTGTCATTAATCTAGGAACTTTTCTCATTTACTTTACCTCCAACCAAAGAAAAAAGAGAAATTGAGGGATATATCCCCAACAATTTCTCTTTATATATATTTTACTATTTGTTTGGTCATTAAAAACAGTGACTTTAAAAAATGATGTCCTAACCTTATCTAAATCTTCTTGAAGATGACTTTTCTTCATACATACCACCAGACTTCCTTTTCAACACAATTGAAATCATTTGAATATATACTGCTCTTCAAATAAATTGATTATTATTTTATAGATTAAACTTTAAAATGTCAATAACATATTACAATTAATTCCAATTTTAATAAAACAATTATTTTTTTTCATAATTATTCCACTTTACTACATTTTATCATTCGGTCATCTTATAGTCACTCACAATTATATTAACTTATTTTCTCATATAATTTATCATCCAAAATATTAAAAAAAGCCTTAAATTATAAGACTCTTTTATGAATTAATAGTACATAAATAAGTACATAGTATAAATGACATAATAAATTATAAAAAAGTTATTAAATCACAATAATATTTATTTATTACTTCATCCAGTGTTAATTCATTAATATCTTCCAAAAGTCTATTGTACAAATCTTTTAAATTGTCTGTACTCTCTGCAATAGGACAATTAAATAAAATTTTATTTTTTTTTCCAATTAAAATAAAGATTTTATATGTATTTTTTGATATCATTCTTTTAATGTTAATATCAAAACCATCTTTATGAATAGAATAGAAATCAATATTCTCTACCTCATCATATATAAATAAATTTTTGTTTCTTTTTTTAGCATTTTTATACAATTCTTCTAACTTTTTCAAATTAAGGTCCATACTACCACCTCTTAATTATTTAACATTATTATAACATCTTTTTTATATAATTAAACTTGAATATTTAATTTTAGTAACTTAATATTGCTCTTACAGCATCAATTCTTAAATTATAATTATCTATTAATAATTCCCATTGCATCACCGTATTATTTAGGTAGGCATATTTAAAGTTTTCTTTCTTATTTGTTTTTATAATTTCTTCAATACTTCTAAATAAATTAAATATGACATATTGATCATAATTACACCAAACTAAATCTCTCATTAAATCAAATAAGCTATTAACATCGTTTTCTTTAGCTAAATTCATATTATCAGTTATCCCACTTTTTTTAAAAAAGGGTTCAAAATTGTTATATATCAATTTAATATTATAATAGAAATTGTTTACTACACACTGTTTAAAATTAAATTTATAAAAATCAATAAATTTATTATCTCCTAAATAGTTTTTACATAATAAAAATGCTGGAACTTGTGATGATAATACATCACTTATCATTGCGCCTTTATGTTGTAAAGGGGCAAAATAATAATTAAATCTAAGAACAAAAAAACATAATACATCAACAAATTGCTCTTCACCAGTTAATATATTATTAGAATCAACATTAGATATTGTTATATCATCGCTAATTTTCACTAAAATATGATCCAGACTTCCATCACTAATATATTCGTATACATAAGCACCTAGGTCACTATTTTTAAGTACTAATTCGCTTATTTTTTTTCTCCTTTCTTCTAAATTAACATTTTTTGTTTTCATTAGAATCACCTTTCCATTAATTGAATTTTGTACTGCTAAATTTATTATAACACGTTTTTAGTCTATTTCCCCAAGTTTTACGAATACACCCCAATTAAATGGGAAAATTAAATTGGGTGATCGAGTTGAAAGTACAAAGATTAAGAGAAACAAGAGAATGTTTGGATTTAAAACAAGTTGATTTAGTAGATTTATTTGGCGTAACCTACTCTACAATATCAGGCTGGGAAACTGGCAAGGATACTATACCACTAAAACAATTAATAAAGTATGCAAATAAATATAATTTCAGCTTAGATTATTTATTAGGATTATCTGATAAAAATTTTAGTTATAAAGAATTAAAGATTGATTTAGAAATTTTAGCAAAAAATTTAAAGAAATTAAGAAAACAATATGGTAAAACTCAACAACAAGTAGCAGATATAATTAATACAAGTCAATCGAGCTATGCTCATTATGAAAATGCAAGATACTTAATACCATTAAACTTTTTATATAATCTTCATAAGATTTATAAAAATATATCTATAGATGAGTTATTAGGAAGAAAAAAATAATAATTTTATAAAGGAGAGTCAACAACTCTCCTTTTATATTAATAAACTTATCACTCTTCAACAGCTATATTTTATTTAGTTATTTAATGAAGTTAATGCCCTCATTATTTTGTCAATATCAGTATTTTCCAATTCCTGTATTATATGTAAATACGTTTTTTGAGTCGTAGACATACTAGCATGACCTAGTCTATGAGCTACGCTTGCAATAGATACGCCAGCATACAACAAAATAGATGCATGAGTATGCCTTAATCCATGTATAGTTATAACAGGTATATCAACATTATTACAATGTCTTTTTAATATATCATTAATAGTAGAATTATAAATTTTCGAATTAATAAATATAGGATCATCTTTTGGTAAATCTTTTATTAATTCAGAAAATTGTATTACCGTTTGCCAATCAAGTTGTACCTTTCTTTCAGATGATTTATTCTTAGTAGGTTCAAATCCTCCATTTTCTTTATAATTCCATGTTTTATCAATATTTAATGTTTGATGAGGAAAATCAAAGTCTTCTGGTGTAACAGCTAATGCCTCAGAGAATCTTAATCCCGTTTTTGCTATTAAATACACTAACCAATCATAATTTATTTTTCCATCTAAATTTAAATCTGAAATAAGTTTTTGTAATTCAAATTGATTTAAATATTTTTCTTTTTTTGTTCTTGGTGTTTTTCCCTTAATAATTGCTTTTCTAGTGGGATCCCTTGTTATTAACCCTTCATCTACAGCATCTAAAATTGCTGACTTTAACTGATGATGAAAGTCCATGGTACTTTGCCTTTCATGCTTTTCAGCATACTTATTTAAAATCTCTTGATACGTAATTCTATTAATTTCATTTATCTTTAAATTTGGAGCAATTGCTTTCAACCATTTTAAAGTTAATCTATATTTTTGCATTGTAGAATTTCTTATAGCTCCCTCCTTGTATACTTCAATCCATTTTTCATAATATTTATAAAATATATCATTTCCATCGTAAGTGTTCATTTATTCTTTTCTCCTTTTTATTTCTTTATGCTGATGAAGAGTGATAAGGTTATCTAT
>CAVDHX010000021.1:0-26822 GCA_963609095.1 Sphaerochaetaceae bacterium
TTATAAATACAGGCAAAACTAAGCATTTTTATTTATATTCATTATTTTATCCTGGTTTAGATAACTTTTACCTTGATTTTTATTTTAAAAAAAATTATAATTAATTTAGGGTCTATGATGACACGTGGAGGGTGCTATGAAAATAAATAATAAAGGGCAAGCATTAGTAGAATATTTATTAATTATTGCTGTAATAAGTGTAATTGTAGTTAGTGTTGTTAAACTATTAGGAGGTTATTTGCAAGATTCTGTAACGAAATCATCTTGTAAGCTTATTGATAAACAGTATGTTGAAGGCTCTGAACCGGGAAAAGGCAAATGTGAATAATTATTTTTGTGTTTGTACGTTTGTTTTAAATATTTAGGAGGTTATATGAGGCAATTTAAATGGAACCAATTTTTATATTTAATTTTAAATGTATTAACGTTAGGCTTTTTTACTTTTTATGTCGCATACAAATTGAATTTATATGAAAAAGATGTTTGGTATTCAAAATGGTATTATTGGGTACTTGCTTTCTTGTGCGGTTTTTTACCTGGATTTATTTTACTTTTAATTTTTAATATTAAAATGTCTTGTTTGGTTAGTTCAAAACTTAGTGTGCCGGGTGAAGAGGTTTATTTATATCCTTATTTTTGGATTCTTTGTTTAGTTGTTCCAATATTAGGCTGGAGTTTATTTATCGTTTTATATATTTATGTACATATATGGTATGTATTTTTAATTAAAAATTGAATGGGTGGTTTATAATGAAAAATAGAAGTGAACTTAGAAAAAAATGTATGACAATTTTATATCAAATTAATATTTATGATAAAAATAAAATTGATTATAATGTTGAAGATGTAATTAAAGAGGTCTCTTTAGTTGAAAGTGAATATATAAAAGAAATTGTTTATGGGGTTTTAACATATAAAAATGATATTGATAAAATGGCAAATAAGTATTTATCTGGATGGACTATTGATAGATTAGGTAATACTGATATTGCAATTTTAAGAATGGGAATATTTGAACTTTTGTATACAGATACTCCTTCTGTTGTCACAATTAATGAAGCAATTGAACTTGCTAAAATGTATAGTGATGATAGTGTTAGGAAAATGATAAATGGTGTTTTAGATAAAATTTATAAGGAAAAGGGAAATGAATAAGTATTTATCTATTGGTGCGATTACACGTTATTTAAAGGCTAAATTTGATGTTGATGCAAACTTACAAAAGGTATATTTAAAAGGTGAAATATCTAATTTTAAGGCTCATACAACAGGCCATTTTTATTTTTCTTTAAAGGATGAGACAAGTAAAATTAATGCTATTATGTTTAAAAGCAACGCTAGTAAAGTTTTATTTAAACCTCAAGATGGAGCTAAGGTATTAGTTACTGGTAGAATTGGGATTTATGAATCACTTGGAAATTATCAAATATATGTAGATGAAATGTTAGAAGACGGCATTGGTAATTTATATATTGCTTTTGAACAGTTGAAAAAAAAGTTATCTACTGAAGGAATGTTTGATGAAAATCATAAGAAATCAATCCCTAAAGTTCCAAAAAGGGTAGGGGTAATAACGGCTTCAACTGGAGCTGCTATTCGCGATATTTTGACTACCATAAAAAGAAGGTTTCCTATTTGTGAGGTTTTACTTTTTCCAACGTTGGTTCAAGGTGAAAATGCGAAGGATGATATAGTTAAGAATATTGAAAAAGCTCAAAATTATGATTTAGATGTTTTAATAGTAGGACGCGGTGGTGGATCTATTGAAGATTTGTGGCCGTTTAATGAGGAAGTTGTAGCTAGAGCTATTTATAATTCTAGTGTTCCTGTTATAAGTGCAGTTGGACATGAGACTGACTTTACAATTGCTGATTTTGTAGCTGATTTAAGAGCACCAACTCCGACTGCTGCTGCAGAACTTGCTGTTCCTAATATTAGTGATTTAGTAAAATATATAAATCAAATTGTGATAAGATTAAATGAAAATATTTATAAGAAATTAAATTATCAAAAGTTATATTTAGATTCTATTAAAAATTCATTTGCTTTAAAAAATCCAATGATTATGTTTGAAAACAGGAAACAAAAATTGGATTTATTGAGTAATAGATGTGAAGAAATTATTTTACATAAAATAGAAAATAATAAAAATGTTTTAAATCATATTAAGAAAAGCTATGTTTTATCTAATCCTAGTTTAATATATAAGGATAAGAAAATTAAACTTAAAAATTTGATTGATAAATTGGAACTTTTGAATCCATTAAATATTTTGTCTAGAGGATATAGTATTGCTTATTTTAAAGATGATGCGTTAAAATCTGTTAAAAATATTGAACATGATGATTTGATTAATATAAGACTTTCTGATGGATTTATTAAAACAAGAGTAATTGATGTTAAGGAGGAAGATTATGAAAGAAAAAACGTTTGAGGAAAAAATTGCTTTGCTTGAAGAAATAGTTGCAACTTTGGAAAATGGTGATACACCACTTGATGATTCTATTAAAAAGTATACAGAAGCTATGAAATTAGTTAAGCAATGTGATGATGAGTTAAAAAATATTGAAGAAAAAGTTAATAAGATTGTAACTGAAAATGGTAATATAGAAGATTTTGAATCAAAGGAGTAATTTTATGAAGAAGGGTTTTACATTAATAGAATTACTTGTTGTTATTTTAATAATTGGTATTATTGCTAGTATCACGTTGCCTGTTGTTATAGATACAATTACTAATTCAAAACAAAATGCTTTAAAGGATTCTGCTTATAGTTTAGTTTCGGCCGCAAATACTTATCAACTTCAAAAACAAGCTTCAAATGAAACTACTACTTTTAAGCTTAATTACTCAACTGCTACTTCTGATGAAAAAAGTATATTAAAAGTTAAGGGGAAATTACCTGATGCTGGTGAAATTGAAATTAACGAAAATGGTAAGGTTACTTTAGCTCTTTGGGGAAATGATGCTAGGGCGTGTGTGGTTAAAAAGACTACAGAAAAAACTATAAGAGTTAATAAGAATATTAAAAAGTCTTCTGATTGCTTAATTAGTAATATTGATAGGTGATTATATGAAGAAGGGTTTTACGATAGCTCAACTTGTTGGATTTTTGACTTTGTTTTTTATGTTTTTAATTTTATTATTTATTGGTATAAAGCTGCTTAAGAGTGTGACTAGTGAAAAAGAAATTTTACAAAATACTGATGTTAAAAATGAAAAAATTAAAATTAATATTAATGGTGATTTTGTTACTTATGTTAAATTAAATAAAAAGTACAAGGAAGAATCTGCTAAGGCATATAATGGTAATAAAAATATTTCAGATAAAATAGTAATTTCTTATTTTCAAAATAATAATCAGGTTGCTGAAATTGATACTAAAAAAATTGGTAATTATGTTGTCAAATATGAAGTTTTATATAAAAATAAGGTATATGAAGCAACTAGGACTGTTGTTATATTAAAATAACATACTTTCGAGTATGTTATATTTTTCTATATAGGCCTATTGCCTTTCCTAATATGGTTACTTCATTTAAAATAATTGGTTCCATTGTATCATTTTCTGGTTGTAGACGAAAATGTCCATTTTCTTTATAAAATGTTTTTAATGTTACTTCATTTTCTTCTGTCATTGCGACAACAATTTCTCCATTTCTTGCAACGTTTTTTCTTTCTATTATAACAATGTCACCATCTAAAATACCGGCATTAATCATGGATGTTCCGTCAACTTTTAAGGTAAATACTTCTTTTCCTTTTGGAAGTAGGTATGTTGGCAGAGCAAAATATTCATCTGGTATTTCAATTGCTTCAATTGGTGATCCTGCTGTAATTCTTCCTAGTAATGGAACTTCTGCTATTAAATCATTTTCTTTTTCAAATTCATTTTTAACAAGTAGTTCGATGGCTCTGTTTTTAGAAGAGTCTTTTTTTATAAATCCTTTTTTTTCAAGATTTGATAGGTGTGCATGTATTGTTGCTGGTGATGAAATATTTAGTGCTTTTCCTATTTCTCTTACTGTTGGTGGATAACCATGAGATACAATAAAGCTTTTTATGTATGATAATACATCTGCTTGTCTTTTTGTTAAATTTTCCATTAATTTCCTCCTAATTTCTTTATACACATTTTAACACATATTTATTTCTTGGTCAAACATTTGTTTGAAATTTTGTTGACACGAAAATATGTTCGCGATATGATTGAGATGGAGGTTAGAGGTTATGGAATTTTTTAAATGTAGATCTGTTATTATTTTAATTATTATGTTACTTAGTGTGAGTTATATAAGTGTGATGGATGATACTGTTATTCAAAATCGTGCACAAGATAATGGCAAAAAAGTTGTAGAAAATGTGTAAATTATTTAATAAGTGCTTGCTAATATACATAAATTTTAGTAAAATACCTTTATAGGAGGCAGATAAAATGGACTGGGGAGCATTTTTGTTAGATTTATTAAAAGTAGCAGGTGGACTTGTTATTGGTATAATTATTGGATTTTTAATTGCTAAAAAAATTATGAAAAAACAATTAAAAGAAAATCCACCTATTAATGAAAAAATGATTAAAGCTATGATGTCTGGTATGGGTAGGACACCAAGTCAAAAACAAGTTAATCAAATGATGAAATCAATGCAAAAATATATGTAAGCATTGATTTTTATTTTATTTTCCTTTATTATTATAGTTATGGAAAAAGAATTAATTGAAATTGCAATTTATGAAAATTTAAATGATGCTAAAGTAGAAAATTTTGATGGACTTTGCTTTTATTTTTCTAATAATATAAAACATGATTTAGAAATTATGGAAATTAGTGTTAATATTTGGAATATTAGAAATCTTACTGGTTGTAATTATGATCATTATTTTTTAGTTGCTGGTGATGATGATAAGTATTTAATTGATGTAACATTTTCTCAATTTTTAGAAAAAAAAGGTGAAATTCCAATTGCTTTTGCAGATTTTCCAGCTAATAATTTATTGCAATCAAATAGGGGTAAAATAATATTAAAAAAATTAATTGATAGTGGCTATATTAAAATGGAATCTGATGATTTTGATATTTACTTAAATTGTTTTACGCCGAAAGAAAGGAAGAAGATTAGATGAAAATAAAATATGAACTTTGTAAGAATGATGGAAGAGCTAGATTGGGTAAATTAATTACTAATCATGGAACTTTTGATACGCCAATGTTTATGCCAGTAGGTACTTTGGCTAATGTTAAGATGTTAACTCCTGAGGAGTTAAAGGAGGCACATAGTGCTGTTATTTTGTCAAATACTTATCATTTATGGCTTAGACCAGGTGAAAATGTTATAGAAAAAGCTGGCGGACTTCATAAATTTATGAATTATGACGGTCCTATTTTAACTGATAGTGGTGGGTTTCAGGTGTTTTCTTTGGCAAAAAATAAAGAAAAGGACATTACTGAAGAAGGTGTTCATTTTAAAAGTCATATAGATGGTAGACCTTTATTTTTAACACCTGAGCTATCAATGAAAATTCAAAATAAATTGGATAGTGATATTGCTATGAGTTTTGATGAATGTATTCCTTATCCTGCAACTTATGAGTATGCTAAACAAAGTACTGAAAGAACTTTAAGATGGGCTAAAAGGGGAAAAGAAGCATTTGATAATAAAAATCAGTCTTTATTTGGTATTGTCCAGGGTGGGGAATATTCTGATTTAAGAAAATTTAGTGCTGTAGAGACGGTTAAATTAAATTTTGATGGTTATTCAATTGGTGGCACCTCTGTTGGCGAAGATAAAGTTACTATGTATAAAATGATAGATGATGCTATTAAGTATTTACCAGTTGATAAACCACGTTATTTAATGGGAGTTGGAGAGCCTGTAGATTTGTTTGAAGGTGTTGAACGTGGTATTGATATGTTTGATTGCGTTTTGCCAACTAGGATTGCAAGACATGCGAATGCATTTACTACTTTTGGCAAAATTAATTTAAGAAATGCTAAATATAAAGAAGATTTTACACCAATTGATTCACATTGTGATTGTTATACATGTACACATTATACTAAAGCTTATGTAAGACATTTGTTTGTTGCCAATGAAGGATTAGGGGGTAGATTACTTTCAATTCATAATATACGTTTTTTAATTCATTTGATGGAACAAATACGTGAGGCTATTAAAGAAGATAAATTTTTAGAATTTAAAGAAGAATATTTAAAGAAATATCTTAAATAGACTTCTTTTTTGTATTTATTCCTATGATACTTCCTAGAATTCCCGAAATGATTAAAATTATATAAAATGTTATTTTACTTATATCAAATTCATTTAAAAATAATGTAATTAAAATAAAAATAGAAACAACTAATGAGCTTATTTTCAATCCTTCTAACCATCCTTTGTTTTTTGCTTTTTTTCCCATTAATAGGCCACTAAACATTAAAGTTATGATAGTTGTTATAATTTTAAGTATTGATAATATATTATAATTTATGATGTTGAAGTAGTTTAATATGGTTAATACAAGGGAAAAGAAAATAAAAAATAAAAATGTGTATATAATATTAAATGATATATTTTTTATTGTTTTCATGTAATCACCTTCTTTAAAAAATATGATATTAGTGATTGAAATATGAATTGCTTAATATTTTTGTTTATGATATACTAATTTTGTAACAGTAGGGATTGAGGATTAATGAAAAATAAAGATGATAAAATTGAAACTTTAGAAGTTTGGGAACCACGTTCAGATGAAATTATAACTGCGAAAGAGCGTAATATTAAGATGTCTCAAAGGTCTATTAATAGAATTGTGATTCTTATGGTTAGTTTGGGTGCTTTTTTGGTTATTTGGTATTCTGCATTTGCTCAACCATTAGCTTCTAATTCTAATCAAGTAACTGATTCGTGGAATATAAGTTTTAATGATATGAAATTACAAAGTCAGGTCGGTGGAGCCAAAGAGGTAAATTCTCCTTCTTTTACAAGCAATAAAGCAAATTTTTATATTTCTTTAGCTGAAAAAGGTGATAAAATTGTTTATGAGCTAACAATTAAAAACAGTGGTACTTTGAATGCGAAGGTCGATAGCATATATATTATTCCCGAAAATAAACCTAGTGATCAGATTATTTATTCAGTGGGTGGAATTAATTTAGGTGATGAATTAAAAGCTGGGGAGTCAACTAAAATGACTGTTACAGCAATGTATAATAATAGTGCGACTGTAACGGGTTCAGTTAAGAAGGACATGTCAGTTATTGTTAATTATAAGCAAATATAGTAATTTTAAAATGGCATCAACAGGCCATTTTATTTTTAATAATTTACATGAATATTATTTTATAAGATTTTTTAGAATACAAAAAAGAACACGAGGTTCTACGATTATACATTTAATTTAAATGATTTAAAATATACAAAAACCAGCCACCACCAATTGATGCTGTAATAAAACATAAAACAGCACAGTCAAGAAATGTTTTAACTAAATTTTGATTAGAAAAAGCTATACCTTGTTTAGTTGCTTTAACTAATGTTTTCCCTTTTGTGTTTGTATTTTGTTCTTGCGTATTTTCTTCTGGTTGTTCATCATATATGGCGTGTAATTCTTCGCTTAACCTTTTTAGGCTTTCTAAATCTATTTCATTAATTTCTTTTGTTTGTTCTAAAGGATCTTCTGCTTTATTATAATTATTAATTGTATTTTGTTCTAATGAAATTTGAGAAAATGTTTTGTCGGCTTCATCTTGCTCTTTAAATAAGTTTTCAATTGTATCAACTTTTTCGTTTGTGTTTTTTTCTTGAAATTTGTAGTATTCATTGTTAAAGTTAAACTTGTTATCCATGTCTTATCCTCCTAAGATAATTATACTACAATTAACTTTTATATTTCAAATTATTTAAATAAAAAATATAATTAATTGACATTGTTTATTCATTTTAATATTTTACTGAATTATCAAAATTAAATATGAAATAAAATTAAATATATATGATATAAATATGAGTGAGAAATATTTTTTTATGTATATGTAAAATATTGACAATTTTATCTTTTTTCGTATAATTTTTATTGAGGTGTATTTATGGAGAGGGCAAGTATTATATATAATCCAAATGCCACTGGAATGGCTGATGAAGCTTTAAATGGTATGAAAAAGGTTTTAAATGATCAAGGACTTAATGTTAATTGTTTTGAAAGTAGATATCCAGGTAATACAATTGAATTGGTTAAAAAAGCGGACATTAATAGTGATTTGGTAGTTACTATGGGTGGTGATGGAACGTTAGGAGAAGCTTTTAGAGCTTTTGGAGAAGTAGACCAGTCATCATATTATATTCATATGCCAACGGGTACAGCAAATGATACTGCTGAAAATTTAGGACTTTTAAAAGGCAATATTCATTCATCCATAAAATTATATAAGAACTTAAATAAATGTATGGTAGTTCCTGTTGATATGATGTGTGCTAATGATGTTCCTTTTGCATATGTTTCATGTTGTGGAACTTTTACTAATTTAACTTATGAAACTCCAAAAAGTTTGAAAAAAAGATTTGGAAAAACTGGATATTATATGTTTTCTTTTTTAATGGGGGCTTATACTGTACCGGATATTATTCATAAGCCATTAAGAATAAGTTATGATATTGATGATATAAGCAATGTGACTGAAGCATTAACTATTTTAATTTCTAATACAAAAACTTTTGCGGGTTTTAAATTGTTTCCAGAAGCTAATATTAATGATGGTATTTTCGAAGTTACGATTTTGAAAAAAATTCCTGGCGTTAAAACGTTTAAATTATTATCTGAACTTTTTTATAAGGATTCGAAAAAATTTGATTTTAAAAAATATTCTAAATATATTGATACTTTTCAAACAAATCATATTAAAATTACATTTGATAGTGGAGAACCGAAGACAGGTTTTAACCATGATGGTGATCATGCTTTTATATCATTAGATGATAATAATTCTGTTGAATATAAAATATCTAAAAAAGTTAAGATGTTACTTCCAAAAAACAGTAAATAAAGTGATTTTGTGTTATATATTATGAAAAGTGTGTAATTTTTAACTAAAAATTATGTTTTTTAAAATGCTATTTACAATAAAATTTACGACAGTAATGAAAATTTGCAAAAAAGTATTGAATGTTTATAAAAAATATGGTATTATGAAATTACTTAATAAGATATCTCAGATTAAGTTATTTATTTTGATGTTGAAATTATGTTAAAATATAGTGATTTTAATGAAATTTATCTTTGCTTGTCTTATATGTCGAAGTTTTGTATAGGGTAAGGAAGATTGGGGTGTCATATCAAGTTATTAAGTAGTGTGCACATGTGTGGAATCTTGATAAAAATTATAAATTATATCTGTCAATATGGTTTATAATCATAGTTTTATCCACCAAAAGAACGCGAATGTATGACAGACATCGTGTTTTTTTGTTTTTTAATTAAAAACACTTGACTTTTATTTGCCTTTGATATACAATTATGAACGTTTCGGAAGGAAGGAAAAAAATAATGAAAAATAATGAAAAATCATCGTTGTTAGCTGTACCACAAAGTGAAGTTTTAGTTCAAACAGGTGAAAAGTTTTTCTCTGACGTTAAAATTATAGAACATAAAAAAGCAGACGAAGAAATTGCAAAAGAAGAAGAATTAAAACAGTATGCAGATTTTTTTCAAAAAGAAATTAGTAAATTAGAGAAGGTTAAAAAAGGACAAATATATAATGCAATTGAAATTGCTAATGAGCAATTTTTGACTGTAACAGATTATTTAAATCGTGATTTAATTCAATCACAGGATTTAAAAATTAATTATCAAATAAATACATTGGATGGTTTAATGAGATTATTAGAAAATCCTATGCAATTAAAAAAGGTAAATTTAATACATGCTGTGATGCCATTTGAGGATGCAGTGTCACTTGTTTATCCTTTGTCTCAAATTCCACAAGTTTCAGAATGTAGGACAAGAGTTGTTTTAGGTGCTTATGGCAATGTGAATGATGCCGAAGAATTAGACTTTAATAATAGAGTTATGAATGCAATGTTTAATCAACTTGATTTTTGCGTATTTAGGGAAAATATGAAAAATGGTGTTTATTCAAAAATGGTATATTCTGCATACCAAAAAAATATGAAGATGAAGCATTAATTGTTTCATTTTTTTTGTTATAATATTTATGGAGGGGAAATATGTTAGAAAGAATAATTGAAAATTTAAAGAAAAATAATAAAACAATAAGTACTATGGAATCTTGCACTGGAGGATATATAGTAAATAGTATTACTAATATTCCAGGTGCAAGTAAAGTGCTAAATTTTAGTGCGGTAACTTATAGTAATAAATATAAAGTGAAAATGGGTGTATCTAAAAAAATTATAGATGAGTATACTGTTTATAGCAAAGAAGTTGCACAAGAAATGTCTAAGGCAATAAGCAAATTTTCTTCTAGCAATTATGGAATTGGTATTACTGGAAAACTTGGAGTAAAAGATTCAAATAATTTAATTGGAAATGATAATCAAGTGTTCGTATCAATTTATGATAGCGATAAAGATATTTATATTTCTTTTGACTTATTAGTACATAGTGATGATAGAGAAGAATGTAAAAAAGAAATATTAAATGAGATTATTTTGAAATTATATGAATATTTAAGTGATGAAGATGTATAAAAATTTAGATTATTTATTTGAAAATTTAGAAAAATCAAAATTTAGAAGTAGTTTTCATTTAAGAAAATATATGGTTGATTATATAAATGAAAAGGGCATTGATGTAATAAGAAAACACGCCTATGATTTTATTAATAAAAAAATTAAACCAGCATTCCCATTAAATGATGGCAAACAAACTGCTATGAAAGGCCATCCTGTATTTATTGCCCAGCATGCCACAGCAACTTGTTGCAGAAGTTGTTTAGAAAAGTGGCACAAAATAGAGAAAGGAAAAGAACTTACTGATTTAGAAGTTGATTATATAGTTAATGTTATTATGAGATGGATTGAAAAAGAAATTGAAAATTAGTTAAATTAATGTTATAATTTTATTGATAATCATTATCATTAAGGAGTATGGTATGCGAGAAACAAAACAAGGAAAATTTATATTAAATTTATTAAACAATAGTTATAATCATCCAACGGCATATGATATATATGAATCATGTAAAGAGGAATTTTCCAATATTAGTTTAGCAACTGTTTATAGAAATTTAAATAAGTTAGTTTCTATAAATAAAATAAAAAGAATAAAAATGCCAAATAATATTGATAGATTTGATAAGATGGATATACATCCTCATTTTATATGTGTTGAATGTGGTAGAATTATTGATTTAAAAAATAATATTAAGTTTGATATGTTACCTGACAATTTAAAGATAATTGATTATGAAATTAATTTTAAAGGCATTTGTGAAAAATGCCAGAAGGGAGAATTATGGAATTAAAAGGAAGTAAAACTGAAAAAAATTTACAAATAGCTTTTGCAGGAGAAAGCCAAGCTAGAAACAAATATACTTATTTTGCTGCAACTGCTAGAAAAGAAGGTTATCAACAAATAGCAGCTATTTTTGAAGAAACTGCTAATAATGAAAAAGAACACGCTAAAATGTGGCTAAAAGCTTTATTTGGTGGAGATGTTAAAGATGGTTTAAAAGTAACAACTGAAGAAGCTTTAAAATTAGCTGCTGAAGGTGAAAACTATGAATGGACTGAAATGTATTCTGATATGGCTAAAGATGCTAAAGAAGAAGGCTTTGATAAATTAGCTTATTTATTTGAAGAAGTTGGAAAAATAGAAAAATCTCATGAAGAAAGATATAAAAGATTATTAGAAAAAGTAAAAGAGGAAAATGTATTTAAAAGTGAAGCACCTAAAATGTGGGTTTGCCGTAATTGCGGTCATGTACATTATGGTGATAAAGCTCCAGAAGTATGTCCAGTATGTGCTCATCCAAAATCATATTTTGAAATAAAAGCTGAAAATTATTAAAAAAAAGAATTGCTGTTTTGCAATTCTTTTATTATCATTTGGTGTCCTCTTGGGGGCTCGAACCCCAGACCCACTGATTAAGAGTCAGTTGCTCTACCAACTGAGCTAAGAAGACAACTACTCATTAAGTATAGCACATTTTTTAAAAAAAGACACGTATAAATTAAAAAAAGCATTAAACTTGATTAATTTTTACAAAAAAAGCACTGTAAAATATAAAATTTTAAATATTTTTTCAAAAACATTAAAAAAACTCTTGTCAAAAAAATTAAAATAATGTATACTTGAATAGTCAAATGAGATGGGCCTGTAGCTCAGTTGGTTAGAGCACACGCTTGATAAGCGTGGGGTCGTAGGTTCAAGTCCTACCAGGCCCACCATTTATTTTGGCCTGTTGGTGAAGCGGTTAACACATATGCCTTTCACGCATACATTCATGGGTTCAAATCCCGTACAGGTCACCAAATTTGTTAATTATTATTTTATATAAATACTTTGAAATGGAGAAGTAATATAAGAGACTGTTTAAAGAGAACTATGATGGTGAAAATTAGTAACAAGTCTTATATGAATAACACCATGGAGTTACTTATCGAAATTATAGTAGATTAAGTCGGCTGTAATCCGTTACCATATTATACGTTTCAAAAGATGGAAACTATAGAGTGATCACATTAAGTGATAAATAAGGTGGTACCGCGAATTGCAGTTATTCGTCCTTAATGGATGTTTAACTGTTTTTTGTAACTTTATTTGCCTGATTAGCTCAGTTGGTAGAGCAAACGGCTGTTAACCGTTGGGTCGTAGGTTCGAGTCCTACATTGAGCGCCATCTTTTTTTTGTTATTGGAGGCGATATTATGCAAAAATTTACTAAAGAAATGGTTGATGATTACGCTGATAAGTTATTAATTGGACTTACAGAGGAAGAAAATAAAATGGTTTTAGATGAATTTGAAATCATTGATAAAAATATTGACTTAATAAATGAAATACCAGGTATTGAAAATGTATCTCCTATGACACATACACTTGATAATTTTGTTTATGAACTTCGTGAAGATGAAGTAGAACAGTCAATTCCAATTACTAGCTTATTAGAAAATTGTGATGATAGTACTGCAGATGGAGAAGTACAAGTACCAAGGATGGTGGGATAATATGAGTTATATGAATAAAACAATTGAAGAAATTCATGACGCACTGGTTAAAGGTGAAGTAACAAGTAAAGATCTTATAAAAGAATCATTAGAAAAATCTCATGAAATTCAAGATGAATGTAATGCATTTGTAACTATATTAGATGATGCTAAAGAAGAAAATGTAACTGATGAACTTCTTTCAGGTATTCCTTACGGAATTAAAGATAATTATAGTACTAAAGGAATTTTGTCAACAGGATCATCAAATACTTTAAGAGATTATGTCCCATTTTTTAATGCAACTGCTATCGAAAATCTATCAAAATGTGGTGCTGTGCCAGTTAATAAAACAGTATTAGATGAATTTGGTATGGGTGGAACAGGAACGACAGGACACACAGGTATTGTAACGAATCCTTGGGATAAAACAAGAATGTGTGCAGGCTCTTCTGCTGGTTCTGCTGCTGCAGTTGCTGCTGGAGTGTATCCTTACGCAACAGGAAGCGATACAGGCGATTCTATTAGGAAACCAGCTGCTTATTGTGGTATTGTCGGATATAAACCAACTTATGGCATGATTTCGCGTTATGGTCTATTTCCATTCGCAAGTAGTTTAGACCATTGTGGGGCTTTAACTAGATGTGTTAAAGATGCTGCTATTGTTGTAGATGGAATGAAAGGCATAGATAAATATGATATGACTTCTTGGGATTCAAAAGACATTAATTTATATAAATCTATTGATGGAAATGTTAAAGGTAAAAAAATATGTTATATCAAGGAAATATGTGATATAAATAACTATCCACATGCTGATGAGGAGTTAAAAAACCATTTAGAAAATTTCAATAAAACAATTGAAAAATGTAAAGCTTTAGGTATAGAAGTTGTTGAAGAAAGTGTAGATAGTAAACTACTTAATGCCTCTCCTTCAGTTTATGTAGTTATATCATGTGCTGAAGCAACAAGTAATATGAGTAATTTAACAGGGTTTATTTTCGGACCACGTGCTAACGGCGATAGATGGGATGAAGAAATGAAAAACTATAGAACATTAGGATTTTCGCCATTGATTAAAAGAAGATTTGTTATAGGTTCTTATGTTCTGCAAGCTCAAAATAAAGATAGATACTTCCACAATGCACAAAGAGTAAGAAGATTATTAGTAGATAAATGGAATGAATTATTTGAAAAATATGATGCTGTAATTCTACCAGTAGGATCAGGCCCTGCTAAGAAATTAGAAGGTTCAAAAGATGCTTTAGATAAAAATACAGCTATATTAGAAGAACATTTACAAATAGGTAATTTTGGTGGTTTTCCATCAATTACAATTCCAAATGGATTTGTATCTAATTTACCTGTTGGTGTTAATATTACGGGTAAATGTTATGATGATGTAAATGTTTTAAATATTGCATATGCCTTAGAAAGTAGTATGAATTATAAAAATCAAATAGCGGGGGAGGTTAAATAATGGGATATAAAGTTTTAATTGGACTTGAAATGCACTGTGAAATTAGTAATACAAAAACTAAAGTATTTTCATCAGCTCGCAATGAATTTAGTGAAAGACCAAATACAAACATAAGACCCGTTGATATGGCCTTTCCAGGAACTTTACCAGTAATTAATAAAGAAGCTGTTAGACTTTCTTTGATGGCAAGTATGATTTTAGGCTGTTCTCAGCCAGAATATTTATATTTTGAAAGAAAAAATTATTATTATCCAGATCTTCCAAAGGGATTTCAAATTACTCAAGAAACAAAACCTGCACCAATTGGTAGCTATGGTAAATTAGAATATGAAGTAAATGGTGAGGTAAAAATTGTTAGAATAAATAACTTACACTTAGAAGAAGATGCTGCTTCATCTGACCATTATTCATCAGGATCTAGAATAAATTATAACAGGGCAGGAGTTCCTTTATTAGAATTAGTAACAGAACCAGATTTTCATTCAGCCGAAGAAGCAGTTGCTTTTTTAGAAACTATGAGAAGCATTTATCAATATGCTGATATAAGTGAAGCTGATAGTAAAAAAGGTCAAGTAAGATGTGATGTAAATGTTTCTATTATGGAAGATAATTTAGATGAGACAGCTCCTAAAAATTGGGGTACAAAAATAGAAATAAAAAATGTTAATTCATTCGGTGGTGTAAGGGATGCTATCAATTATGAAATACAAAGACAAATTGACCTAAAAGAAGACGGTAAATATGATGAAATGCCACAGCAAACACGTCGCTGGGATGAAGAAAGTGGTACAACAATTTATATGCGTAGTAAAGTTGATGCTATTGATTATAAATATTTTGTTGAACCAAATATACCTAAATTTAAAATATCTAAAAAATGGTTAGAAGAAATTAGAAAATGTATTCCAGCACTTGCTAGTGAAAGAAAAAAGAAATATATAGAAGAATATCAAATATCAAATTATGACGCTACAATATTAGTTAAAGATAAAAAAGTAGCAGATTTCTTTGAAGAAACAATAAAATTGGGTGGAAATGCTAAAAGTGCATCAAACTGGATTACAACGAATTTGCTTGGAACATTAAATAAATTAGAAATGACTATTGATGAGGCTAAATTAACGCCTAATCATTTAGCTGAACTGATTAAAATGGTAGATGGAAAAGAAATATCTTCACAACAGGCTAAAGGTGTATTTTCTGAAAGTTTAGAAACAGGAAAATCTCCTAAGGAAATAGCTAAAGAAAAAGGATTAAAACAAATAACAGACTCATCAGCTATTGTTACATTAGTAAATGAAGTTTTAGATGAAAATCCTGATATAATAAAGCAATATAAAAATGGTAAAACACAAATGGTTAACTATTTAGTAGGACAAGTAATGAAGAAATCTAAAGGAACAGCTAATCCAACTATAGCTCGTGATATTATGAATATAGAAATTGTAAAAAGGTGATTATTATGAAATATAGAACACAATATATAAATGAATTATCAGAAAAAAATATAGGTGATGAAATTAAAGCATGCGGATTTGTTGAAAATATTCGTGATCACGGTGGCGTTATTTTTGTTGATTTACGTGACGAAACTGGGACTTTACAAATAGTAAGTAATGATGATAGTATTTTTAATGGTTTAACTAAAGAATCAGCTGTAACTTTAAGCGGTAAGGTTAGAATGCGTGATGAAGAGAATTTTAATTTAAAAATATCAACTGGAAAAATAGAAGTATTAGTAGATACTTTTGAAGTATTAGGTAAAGCTAAAAATGAATTGCCTTTTGAGATAATTTCATCAACAAAAGTAAATGAAGAGGTTAGATTAAAATATCGTTATTTAGATTTAAGAAATCCAAAAGTTCATGAAAATATTATTTTTAGAAGTAAGGTAATTAAATTTTTAAGAAATCAAATGGAAGAAAAAGGTTTTATAGAAATACAAACACCTATTTTAACTGCTTCTTCTCCAGAAGGAGCTAGAGATTATTTAGTTCCATCAAGAAAATATAAAGGTAAATTTTATGCTTTGCCACAAGCACCACAACAATTTAAACAATTGCTTATGGTAAGTGGTTTTGATAAATATTATCAAATTGCTCCATGCTTTAGAGATGAAGATGCTAGAGCTGATAGATCTCCAGGTGAATTTTATCAATTAGATATGGAAATGGCATTTGCTACTGCTGAAGATGTATATGAAGTAGCTGAAGATGTAGTTTATAATACATTTAAAGAATTTTCTAATAAGGAAATATCTCCTAAACCATTTAGAAGAATTACTTATAAAGATTCAATGCTTAAATATGGAACAGATAAACCAGATTTAAGAAACCCTTTAGAAATAATTGATTTAACTGAATGTTTTTCAAATACAACATTTAAACCTTTTTCATCTTCAACTGTTCGTGGTATCACAGTTCATGATATAGCATCAAAGCCTAATTCTTGGTTTAATGAATTAGTAGATTACGCTAAAAAAATAGGCATGCCTGGTATTGGATATATAAGTGTTCTTGATGATATGACATTTAAAGGACCTATTGATAAATTTTTATCAGAAGAAGAAAGAAAACAATTAATAGAAACAGCTTCTTTAAAAGAAGGTTCAGTGTTATTTTTTATAGCTGATAAACATGAATTAACAGCTGCTACTCAAGCTGGAATGATAAGAACAGCTTTAGGTGAAAGATTAAACTTAATTGATAATAATAAATTTGAATTTTGTTTTATAGTAGATTTTCCAATGTATGAATATAGTGAAGAAGAAGGCAAATATATATTTACACATAATCCATTTAGTATGCCACAAGGTGGTATGGATGCACTTATAAATCAAAAAACTGAAGACATACTTGCATATCAATATGATATAGTATGTAATGGGGTAGAATTATCATCAGGTGCAGTTAGAAATCATGATGTAAACATTATGGAAAAAGCTTTTGAAATAGCTGGATATACTAAAGAAGAATTAAAAAATAGATTTAAATCATTATATACTGCATTTCATTATGGTGCACCTCCTCACGCAGGAATTGCTCCAGGAATAGATAGAATGATAATGCTTTTAAAAGATGAACCAAATATCCGTGAAGTAATTGCATTTCCGTTAAATAGTAATGCTCAAGATGTAATGATGGAAGCACCTAGTGAAGTTACTGAAAAACAATTAAGGGAAATACATATAAAAATTAGATAAGAATTTATAATTCTTATTTTTTAATCTTAAATTTGAAAGGAAAAAATATGATAAACGAAGAATTAAAATCAAAAGCAGAAAATACATTAAAAAAATATGAAAGAATAAAAATGAATAAAGAAGATAATGTAAAAGGAGGGATGTATGTTATTTTTGTAGGCTTTGCTGGTACTATTGCTGGAATTACTTTGCAATCACGAAGCCATATGATGGCAGGATTAGTAGTTCAAACTGGTGGCTTATTATTTCAAATGTTTAATAATAATAAATTAAAAATGGTTATAGAAAACGAAGAAAAACTAAGATATGCATTAGACAGTAATGAAAAATTTGATGTTTATGAAGATGAAAAAGGTGACATTATTGCAAAGGATAATATTTCTGGTAAATCAAAAGGAAAACATTTTAAAAAATAAAAAATACTAAATATTTTATATGTTAATTCGATTATATGGGGTGAATATATGACGAAAATTAGTGATGTTATATTTATTGATAGTTTACCAAAACTAGATCTTCATGGATTTGATCGTGAATGTGCTAGAGTTGCTATTAATGATTTTATTAGTGATAATGTAAAAATGAATAATGAAATAATAGTTATAGTTCATGGAATTGGAAGTGGAATATTACGAAATACTACTTTGAATACTTTAAAAAGAAATAGAAATGTTCTAGATTTTAAAAGTCCATATAATAACAGAGGATGCATATTAGTTCAACTAAAATTAAATAAATTGACAATTTTTTAATATAAGTATATAATAACGCGTAAGTTCCCACACAAAGGAGGATTTTATGATAGATTCTTATTACAATATATTAGAAACAATATTAATTATTTATACATCTGATGAAGGCAAGTTAAAGGTTTATTTACATAAAAGAAAAGATGAACCTTACAAAGGTTATTGGACATTACCAACTAGTTTTTTAAGTTGTGATGAATTACCAGAAAATAATGTTCAAGTAATTTTTAAAAAAATGACTGGGTTGGATAATACAAAATTTTTGCAAAATAAAACATTTAGTAAATTAGATAGAAATCCTAACAAAAGAATCATTGGGTTGAGTTATGTTGCTATAACAGATAAACATTTAACTGAAATTAAACAGGATAATGAAAATAATGCTTGGTTTGAAATTGATACTTTGCCAAAAATGGGATTTGATCATGAGAATATTATTAATGAAGTTTCAAATGATATTAAGGAAAAAATTTTAAATAATTATGAAGATATTTTACTTATGTTTTTTCCTAGTGACTTTACTTTATCTGAATTACAATCTTTTTATGAAAATGTTTTAGGTAAAAAAATTGATAGACGTAATTTTCATAAAAAATTTGTGTCTCAAAATTTGATTATTGACACGGGTTTTAAATTAACAAATAAAAGTGGTAGACCAGGTACTTTATATAGTTTTAATAAAGAAAAAATGAGGGGCAAAAGGTTATGAATACTGATGGTTTTGGAATAAAAGAATTTATTGTAGTAATTGCTGTTATGTTTATATGTTTTACAATAATAACAGGTCTTTATAACAATATGTTTAAACCTTCTAGTAGCAAAAAACACTATTTAAATCATTCCACATATTCTAGAAAACTTGATATTTTATTGACTGCAGGTGAAAGATATCAAAATGATAATTATTCCACGAATCTTAACAAGAAAACAACAGTTATTTTGAGTTATACATTTTTAAGGGAGAAAAAATATTTAAAAAAAATCACTGATAATGGAAATGAATGTAATGGTTATGTGATTTTTAAACAGGAAAATGCTAAAATGAGTTATAAACCTTATTTAAAATGTGGCGGCAATTATAAAACAAAAGGTTATGATAAAAATAATGAAATTTAATTTTTATCATAATTTATATGGTAATAAAAATGTACAATATAAAAAGACAATCGAAAAGGATCATGGTTGCGGATAAAATAGAATTAATCCTAAAAATATTGAAAATCTCATTTTTGGTGTAATTCCAAGTATATCATAAGTTACGATTGGTGTTTTAAGCAATTGTCATAAAAATATTGATTTTCTATCAAATATATGATACAATCTATCTGTTGTAATCCGATGATATTAATATTATGATTACATATTTATGCAAAGGAGAGTGTATGTATGAATTTAGTTGATAAGATTACTAAAAGTCAAATTAGAACAGATTTACCTGAATTTCGTGTTGGTGATACAATTAAGGTAAATGTTCGTATTATTGAAGGAAAACGTGAAAGAATTCAAGCTTTTGAGGGTGTTGTAATTGCTATCAAAGGAAGTGGTGTAAGTAAAAATTACACTGTAAGAAAAAAATCAAGTGGTGTTGGGGTTGAGAGAACATTCCCATTTAGTTCACCAAAGGTTGATAGTATAGAAGTAATTAGAAAAGGTAAAGTTAGACGTGCCAAGCTTAATTATTTACGTGATCTTAAAGGACAAACTAAAATTAAAGAAAGGAAATAAGGTCATTAAACCTTATTTTTTATTTTATGAGTGAAAATAATAAAAAAACATTAAAAACAATAATTCCATATATTGTAATTATTTTATTTGTTGTGATAATTCGCAGTTTTATTATTACTCCAATTCAAGTCGATGGGATGTCCATGTATTCAACATTATCAGATAATGAAATTTTAATTTTAAAAAAATTTGATAAAGATTATAAAAGATTTGATATTATTGTGTTTGACTATGATGGCAAAAAATTGATTAAAAGAATAGTTGGACTTCCTGGCGAAACATTGGAATATAAAAATAATAAATTATATATTAATGGAAAATATATAAAGGAAAAATTTTTAGATAGTTATAGTAAAACTTATGATTTTAAATTAGAAAATATCGGATATACAAAAATTCCTGATAATACTTATTTTGTTATGGGAGACAATCGTACAAATTCAACTGATAGCAGAATAATAGGAACTATTTCAAAAAATAAAATAAATGGTAAAACAAACTTTGTTATATATCCATTTAATAAATTTGGAATATTTAATTAAAATTGTTTTGTCATTAAAATGTAATATTTATTTGAATGTAATTATAGTTTTTATAAATTTAAATTTTTGATAATGAACATGTAAAAAATCGGCCATTAGCACGGCTTTTTTTATTTGCTTTTTTGAAATATATTTAATTGTTTTTATCAGATAATAATCATGTGACTAAAAAAATACAAATGTTATTTTTTGATAGAATATACTATATATTAAAAAAATTTGTTATAATGTAATAAATAGTAAAAGTTGAGAAAAGTGTTTTATGAAAAACATTGTAGTGATTTGTTATTTGCTATTTTTGCAGTACTGTTACTATTTTAGCTAAATAGAAAATTACATTTTTAGTTAAAAATGGAAAGGATTATTTAGAAATATGAAAATAATTTCATGGAATGTGGCTGGCATAAGAGCTTGTATGAAAAAAGGATTAGTTGCTTTTTTTGAAAATGAAAATGCTGATATATTTTGTATGCAAGAAATAAAAGCTAATGAGGACCAATTTGATTTTAGACCCAATGGATATAATATGTATTTATTTTCGGCTGAAAGAAAAGGATATTCAGGGACACTAATTTATTCAAAATTAAAGCCATTAAATGTAACTTACGGTGGTATTGATGAAGAATATGATGATGAAGGTAGAACAATTACATTAGAATATGATAAGTTTTATTTAGTAAATGTTTATGTACCTAATGTAAAAAGAAATTTGCAGCGGGTGGAATCAAGAATGAAGTTTGATGATTTATTTAAAATTTATTTAAATGAATTAGATAAAATTAAACCAGTAATTATATGTGGCGATTTTAATGTTGCTCATGAAGAAATTGATATATATAATGCGAAGTCTAATGTTGGCCATGCAGGATTTACTTATGAGGAAAGAGAAAAATTTTCTTGTTTACTCGAAAGTGGATTTATAGATATATACAGATATTTTAATAAAAATGTTACAAATGCCTATACTTGGTGGAGTTATATGAAAGGGGTGAGGGAAAGAAATATAGGATGGCGCATTGACTATTTTTTGATTTCAAAAAGATATATAGAAAATGTTAAAAATACAATGATTTATAAAGATATACTAGGTAGCGATCATTGTCCTATTGGAATTGAAATATAGTATAATATATTAAAGTATGAAAACAATAAAAATGGAGGAATGAAAATGTTAAATTATAATTTTGAAGGAAAAAATGTAATAATAACAGGTGGTGCAATGGGATTAGGAAAGGCTATCGCACAGGCATTTGTTAAAGCAAAAGCCAATGTTGTTATTGCAGATATAAATGCTGAAGAATCTAATAAAACTAAAGTAGAATTAGAAAAATATGGTACTAAAGTTTTAGTGTATCAATTAGATGTAACAAAATATGAACAATTTGAACAGTTAGTAAAATTTACAATGGATAATTTAAAAAATATTGATATTTTAGTAAATAATGCTGGTATATGTTCTTTGCAACCACTTGAAGAAATGAATATAGATAGAATAGATAAAATTATAAAAACTAATATTAATGGAACACTTTATGGATGTAAAGCAGTACTTCCAATTATGAATGAAAATAAATATGGTAAAATTGTGAATTTTTCTTCAATTGCCGCTAAATTAGGTTCCGCAAACTGTTCAGTATATGGGGCAACTAAAGCTGCTGTGTTAGAATTAACGGCTTGCTTAGCTAGAGAATATGCAACTAAAAATATAAATATTAATTGTGTATTACCAGGAATTATTAGAACGCCTTTATGGGAAGAGATGCTTAGTAAAATGACAAATGGTGATGATAGTAAAAAAAATCATACTTTTGAATTATTTACAAGCTCAATACCAATGAAAAGACCACAAGAGCCAGAAGATATAGCAAACGCAGTACTATTTTTATGTACTGATCAGGCAAACAATATAACAGCACAAAATATAGCTATAGACGGTGGTCAAACATATTAAAGTAGATATTTCTACTTTTTTATTTTAGATAAAATGATTAAATAAAAAATATATCACCACATATTATATAATGTAAAAATCGAGGTGATTATAATTGAAATATGAAAAAATAAGACAAAATATTAAATTACAAAATGACTTAAGACAAATTGGAATAGAAACAACAAATTTAAAATCATTAATAGGTCCAACTGGTCCTAAGGGGGATATCGGACCAACGGGACCACAAGGAATAATAGGCCCAACTGGTTCAAAAGGAGATAACGGAATAAAAGGAGAAATTGGCCCAACTGGTCCTAAAGGGGATAATGGAATAAAAGGTGATATAGGTCCAACCGGTCCTAAAGGAGAAACAGGTCCAAGAGGAATCGCAGGCCCAGTAGGACCCGCTGGTTTAGAAGGAGAGCAGGGGCCTACTGGACCAACTGGCCCTACTGGTACATTAGGACCTACATCATATAGTGTAGTTGCTTTTGCTAGTTATCCAAATACTCAAAATACAGGAATAATTGATATGGGGTCAAGAAGAATAATACCAGGTGTTACTGATATAATATCAATGCCTAATAATAATGATATAGTTATTAATAAAACAGGAGTTTATGAAATTGTAATGTGTGGAAGAATATCAGGAGTAACACAAATAGTAGGAGCATCATTTGCCCTAATAAATAAAGATACAGGTGCAATTATAAATGATTTAGAATTTAAATTAGAAAAAGGAGAAACTAGTGATATGGATTTTTCAGAAACCAATTTTGTTGATATAAATGCTGGAACAACATTACAAATAAAAACAACTACTACAGAAACAACTTCAAATATTAAATTTACAGAAATAAATTTATTAATTAAAAGATATAATATATAAAAAAATTGGACATTAATTCCAATTTTTATATACATCATTTGTACCTTTGTTATTATACTCATCTAAAATAGCTTTCTTAATCTTTTTATCCATACTTGATAAATAACCAGTAAATGTTTTCTTACCAATTATAATATAAGGAACACCAGCTGCTTCTTCATTTAATTTACTTGCCATTTTATTCATAAGCTCATTATTTTCATCATCATTCCAAACCTCAAAACTATATATATTAAAATATGACTTATATTTATTATCTAAATTATTAAAAAATGAATTAAGTTCTTCACAATGTGGACAACCATCACCCCAGAATACATAAATGTTAATTTTTTTCTCATCAAATTTAATATCAGATTCTTTTTGACTTTTAAATGTAGTATTAGTCTCCTTTTTATTAGAAGCAAAAAAACAAACAATACCGATTAAAATAATAATAATTAAAACACTTATTCCATAAATATATTTTTTCATACAACCAACTTCTTTCATAATACTTTCTAATTCTATCATTATATTTTATCCCAGTCAATGGATAAATTTTGGAATGTTATGGTATAATAAATAGGCGAGGGGGTTTATATGAAAGAAATAATTATAGATACAATAATAGATAATTTAA
Organism: Sphaerochaetaceae bacterium; assembly: GCA_963609095.1. Taxonomy (GTDB): domain Bacteria; phylum Bacillota_I; class Bacilli_A; order RF39; family UBA660; genus Coprosoma. The sequence continues at coordinate 24,303 of CAVDHX010000021.1, forward strand.
AACTTTTACCATTTTTGTTTTTAGCTTTTTTAATAATTGAATTTACTGAGCACAAATTAACCCATAAAAATGAAAAAATTATCAGTAAAGCAGGCAAATTTGGGCCATTAATTGGTAGCCTTTTAGGTGCTATCCCACAATGTGGATTTTCTGTTATGGCAACTAATTTATATGCCACTAGAATAATTACTTTAGGTACTTTAATATCAGTATATTTATCTACAAGTGATGAGATGCTTCCAATATTAATAGCTGAAAAAGCTAATATTAATATTATATTAACATTAATATTAATCAAAATTGTTATTGGTTTTATATCAGGCTTCTTCATTGATTTAGTTATAAAGGAAAAACATGAAAAACAATATGAAATATGTCCCCGCGATCATTGTGATTGCAATCACGGTATAATAAAATCAGCTTTAAAACACACTTTAAAAATATTTATATTTATATTTGCATTTACTTTTATTTTAAATATTATTTTCCATTATGTTGGTGAAGATACTATAAAAAATATTCTTAATAAAAATACACTATTTACACCATTTATCTCTGGTATAATTGGACTTATTCCAAACTGTGGTTCAAGTATTTTACTTACTGAATTATATTTAGCTAATATTTTGCCATTTTCAGCTACTTTAACAGGACTTTTAGCCAACAGTGGTGTTGCTCTATTAGTTTTATTTAAAAGCAATAAGAAGCTAAGTGAATGTATTAAAATAATGGGTATAATATATTTAATAAGTGTAGTTAGTGGTTTTGTATTAATGTGTTTTAGCTTATAAGGTATAGTGTTATGCCTTTTTTCATATGGTTAAATAGGTGAGTAATATGTTTTATTTTCCTTTTATTTTAAGTTTTATAGCAGGCATTTCAACTTTATTAGGCTCACTTGTTATTTTTACAAAAGGAAATAAAGATAAAATAATAAAATATTCTTTAGCCTTTGCTTCTGGTGTCATGCTTAGTGTATCTATATTTGATTTAATTTTTGAAAGTTTAATTTTAATTGATAGTAAATATAAATTTTTTTATTCCGCCTTTTTTATTACAATTGGATTAATTATCCCATACATAATAGATAAATTATTTAAATCCAGTAATAAACTATATAAAATTGGTATATTTTCCTTTTTAACCATTATTGCTCATAATATTCCTGAAGGTATCATTACTTATTTATCTTTAAATGCTGATATAAAATTGGGTATAGCCATAACGCTTGCTATTGCAATGCACAATATACCAGAAGGTATAAGTATAGCTATCCCATTATATTATTCGTCTAAAAGTAAAACAAAAGTTATTTTATTAACATTTATAGCAGGTATATCTGAATTTTTTGGTGCAATAATGGCTTATTTGTTTTTTAAAAATATTTCTATTAATATTATTGGTTTTTTACTTTCTATAGTTGCTGGTATTATGTCATATATGTCTATTTTAGAATTATTACCAAATGCATTAACTTATAAAGAAAAAAAGAAAACATTAATTTTCTTTATAATTGGTTTTATTTTTATGTATTTAAATCATTTTTTAATAAAGTAGGGGATTAATAAATAATTTTATCATCAATATTTTTAAATTTATTAAATAATTTAATAGTCTCTTCCCTATCTATTTGTTTAAATTTTACAGTTTCATTGTCATATAAATTATTAAATAAAGAATAGATCATATCATCTTTAAAACCAATATTAGCAGCATCTTCTTTATTATTTCCGTAATATATCGTTTTAATATTAGCCCAAATAATAGCAGATAAACACATAGGGCATGGGAAACATGTAGTATATATTTGACAGCCTGATAGGTCATGTGTATTCAATATTTTACAGGCATCTCTAATAGCCGATATTTCTGCGTGAGCAGTTGGATCGTTATTAATTAAAACATTATTTTTACCAGTAGCAATAATTTGATTGTCTTTAACAATCACAGCACCAAATGGGCCACCATCTTTAAATTTATTATTATAATTTTTTTCTGCTTCTTGATTAGCAGCATACATATATTTATTCATATAAAACCTCACTTTAAAATAAAAGAATAAACTATATTTAATTTATTCTATCTATACAAGTTAACATAATATATAGCATTAAACTAGAATAAATTTTACAATAGGGGAGCCTTAAAAAGGCTTTTTTTTTATTAGATTATAATAAAATTGATTTTTTTACTTCTTCAGCAATTTCTTCATCACTTAATTTTAATGCTATTACTAATTTTGCAAAAGTATTTAGTAAAGGCATATTTATATTGTTTTCAATTCTAAAAATTGTTTTTCTATCAATGTTTGTAATTTGTTCTAGTTTTTCTTGAGACATTTTGGCTTTTTTTCTGTATTCTTTTAACATTCTGATCACCTAGCTAAATTTTACCAAGTATGTCCCAAAAAAACATTGACATTTTTGCCCCATTTTGATATTATTTAATTGAGGCATACATGTCTCTTGGAGGGAAAACATGAAAAAGAAAAGAAAAGTGTTTGTAACGTTTTGGGAAATT
>CAVDHX010000022.1:0-4717 GCA_963609095.1 Sphaerochaetaceae bacterium
CATTACCTTCTATTATTGAAAATACTCTTTCTGATGATAGATTAAAGTCTTTAATAATAATTAAAAAAGATGAAATATAATCTCCCAGTCTTATTACTTTATCTGTGTAATTATATATTACAAGTGCGAGTGTGGCTGTTAATAATTTGTGTGTTAATAAATAAATTATTAACAGTATTAATCCTAATTTAAATACTTCGGTTGATACGCAACAGAAAAAATTAATTATTCTATCAATGTTTTTCAATTTATATCTTGCTTTATTTTGTTTTTTGATTTTTAAATCTAGTGATTTTAAAAAGCTTCCCTCAGCATTAAGTTGTTTTATATCTCTAGCTCCTCTTACTATTTCTCCTGTCATCCCTGTTACGTTTTCACTTTCTTTCTTAAATGTTTTGTTATTTTTTTTGTGAATTAAACTTGCATAATTATTTATTAGAAAATATGATAATGCAAAGACAACAAAATATATACAAGCATAAACATTAATGTATAAAACTGCAATAAATACTCCAATGTTACCAATGATATTTGATAAATAGCTTCCCATTTGATTAAAAATACTTGACAATTGATCTGTATCACTAGTCAATCTTTGAATAAATATACCTGAAGAATTACTATCAAATGATACATTATCTAGTTTTAATGTTTCTTTTCCTAAATCTATTTGTAGATTATTCATGGTTTCTCTATAAATTTTGTTTGCACACCAAGAATTAATTGTAAACAAAATAAGTTGAATTATTCTGGTTATAAAAATGGCTATGCCCATTAACAATAGTTGTTTTATTAAATTATTAGTTAGGGCTGTTATTAATTTAGCACTTAAAAGTGGTATGATGACTCCTAATCCGGCAAACAATATACTATTTATTATATATATAACAATTTTAATTTTTTCTTTCTTTGCATATTTCCATGTTTTTTTCAAATCGCTAAAAAATCTTTTCATCATGCTTCTCTCCTTTTCATGTATTATATTTGATAAATCACTTGTTTTATATATATTTACACACTACTTTAAATTTTATACTATTCTTTTACTGCAATGTTTTATCATAACTATCAATTTTTTTCAATCTTTCGATGAAGGCATCAAGATTTGGCGTTGAAGATGTATAATCTAACATATTTTGGTAATTATTTGATGATAAAACGGATATTGTTTTTTTTATTATTTTAATTTCTGGTGGTAAAGTTTCATATATATTAAAATTGCTTTCTATATAATATTTTTTATTTTCAAGATTAATTTGTAGTAATGGTTTAAATTTATTGTCATTTTTAGTTATGCAAAGAAGTGTAGGAATGTTATTTTTTCTAATGTGAAATGAAAGTAACGTTAATAATTCATATTCATTGTTATATGTTTTTGTTTCAATTATTTGCTTTAAATTTCTAACATCACCATCTGAATTTTGATATTTTTTTAAAATATCTATGTATATTTTTTTTATATCTGACAATGAATTTATTTTATATGGACTATTTAAATTAGAGGCTTCTTCTATTGCGGGAATGACCGTTAAATTTTCTTCTAAAACTTTGCATTCCATTTTTGAATCGTTGTATGACCTATAATTTTCATTTTTGTTATTGATTGATTTAATTATATCAATATAATAATATCTATCGAATTCTGGAGGTAATGCATCCTTTTGTTCTTTGGGATAATTAATTACTTTTAAGCATTCTAATACTCCTCCATTATATTCAATGACAGATGCTGATTTATAGTTTCTGTCATCGCAAGTAATATGTCCTTCTTTCATGTTATAAGTTTGTAGAGCTTCTTTTAATAAATAGTTTAAAATTTGTCTTCCATAGCCTTTTCCTCTTTCATTTCTTAGAACTTGGTATGAAAAGTTACCAAGATATTTTAAATCCCATTCATCTGGGTTTACGGTTATGCCTCCTTGAGCACATACACAATTATTGTCATCTACTAAATAATAATTAATGTATTTTTCTGAACAATTTTCTAGTTTTCTAAATTCATTTAAAAATTCTTCTTCTGTTTCATAAAAATTCATATTGTTTTTTTTAAATGTTTCTTTAAGTTTTAAAAAATTATTTCCAATAAAATAATCATATTTTTTTAATTTCATATTTTGTTCACCTCACTTTAAACTATGATATTTTTTAATGTTTTTAATTGCTTTTTGTATTTTATTGTCTAAGCTATTATTTGCTTCATCAAATAATATTTGTTTGGTAATGTGTTATTAATTAAAAATGATGTTATTTAACCAACAAAAGAAAACCAACGATGGTTTTCTGTCAATTATTTATTTTCCTCTAATTTTTTTATTTCATGTCTTAGAAACTCATTTTCTTTTTTTAATTTATTTAAAACTTCTTTTAAGGTTTTAATATCATATTGTTTTAATTTTTCTTTCATCTTTTATTTCCACCACTATTTTTTTCATCTGATTTGTTTTTTTCATTTTCTAGTTGTTCTTTTCTTTCTTCTAATTTCATGCTTTCGTCTAGTTCTTTCATGATTTGATCTATTATACTATGTAAATCATCAGCTTCCTTGTTTAAGGCATTTTGAACATCTCTATCATAACGTTCAAATTTTCTGGATGCATAATGTAGTGCGTTACTATCTTGATTTACTGCAGCTAAGACTACTTCTTTATCATCTTTTAATTCTTCGGAAGCAAAGCATAGTGTGTTACCATTATTTTGCACTGCAGCTAAGACTACTTCTTTATCGTTTTTTAATTCTTCGGAGGCATATTTTAATGCGTGACTTTTATTTTGCACTGCGGCTAGTACTACTTCCTTATCATTGTTTAGTCCTTTTGATGCATATTGTAATGCACAACCATCATTTTGTACTGCGGCTAGAACTACTTCTTTATCACTTTTTAATTCTTCGGAGGCAAAACATAATGAGTCACCATTATTTTGCACTGAAGCTAGGACTATTTCTTTATCACCTTTTAATTCTTTGGAGACATAATCTAATGCATGCCTATTATTTTGCACTGCTGCTATGATTACATCTTTATCATTTTGTAGTTCTTCGGAGGCATATTGTAATGCGTAACTATTATTTTGCGCTGTGGCTAGAACTACTTCCTTATCATTGTTTAGTCCTTTTGAAGCATATTGTAATGCACGACCATCATTTTGTACTGCGGCTAGAACTACTTCTTTATCACTTTTTAATTCTTCGGAGGCATATTGTAATGCACAACCATCATTTTGTACTGCGGCTAGTACTATTTCTTTGTTGTATTGTAATTTTTTTGGAACGTATTTTAGAGCTATTCCATTTTGTTTTACTACTTTTAATATTTCTTCATAGTTATGTGCAAATAATATATCTTCACAATTCCTTATTTGATATGAGGCATGTTTCAAAGCGTTAGGATTTTGATTTATTGCCGTTAAAACTACTTCTTTATCATCTTTTAATTCTGGGGATGCAAATTTTAAGGTTGCACCTCGTTGTTTTACTGCCTCTAATACAATTTCTTTATTATTTCTTAATTCTTTTGGTACAAATATTAGTGCACTACTATTTTCTTTTACTGCTTCTTGCATTATTTTTTTATTATTTTTTATTTTTTCGGAGGCATATTGAACAGCATAGCCATTTTGTTTTACTGCTTCCAAAACTATTTTTTCATCATTTTGTAATTCTTTGGATAGAAATTGCAAGGCATCTCCATCTTGTTTTAATGCTGTTAATACCACTTCTTTATCATCTTTTAATCTTTCGGAGGCATATTGCAAAGCAGCTCCATTTTTTTCTACTGCAGCTAAGACTACTTCTTTATCATCTTTTAACCTTTCGGAGGCATATTGCAATTCCATTCCTGATTTTTTTAATATCATTAACACTATATCTTTGTCATCTTTAAATTCTTCTCGGGCAGATTGTAATTCAAAATTATTCATTTTTAATTCAATTATTGCGTTTATTTTTTCTTCTTTATATCCCGCTTTTTGCATTAATTCATTTTCTGTTTGCAAATAATTTGAAGCATACTTTAGTGCTGAAGGATCTTGGCTTACTGCTGCTAGCACTATTTCTTTATTGTCTTGTAATCTTTCAGTTGCATATTTTAGTGCTGAACCATTTTGACTTACTGCTAATAATACCATTCGTTTATTATTTTTTATTTCTTCGGATGCAAACTTTAAAGCATTACCATTTTGTTTTATTGCAGCTAGGACTACATCTTTGTTATCTCTTAATCTTTTGGATGCATGTTCTAGTTCTAATCCTGAATTTTTTACTGCTACTAGAACTATAGTTTTATCATCGCATAAGTTTCTTGGTAATTGATTTAGTGCAAAATTGTTTTGCTTTAATGTAATTAATGATTCTGCAATATTTTCTTTATATCCTGCAGCTAACAGTACTTCTTTATCATATTGTAATTTTTCTGAAGCATATTTTAGAACGTTGCCATCTTGCTTAACTGCTGTTAAAACTACTTCTTTGTCATTTTTTAATTCTTCAACAACATATTTTAGTAAATCTGGATTGTTTTTTATTTTTTCGATAATTAATTTCTTAGGTAAATATTCTATTTCTTCAGATGAATTAATTTCTTTAGCCATATCAGCAAAAGCTGTTTTTTTAGCTTCGTTTTCTTCTCTAGTCATAATTTTTCTCCTTTACAGATATCTTATATCATAAAAAAAAAAAAAAACAAGTAATATTTTTTAAAATGTACCCAATGTCAAGGAC
>CAVDHX010000023.1:0-6517 GCA_963609095.1 Sphaerochaetaceae bacterium
CCTATAAATACTGACCAAACTAAGCATTTTTATTTTTATTCATTATTTTGTCCTGACCGAGAATATCTAAATAATCCTTATTCAAGGAATGAATATTAGTTTGATTTAATGTATTCTAATAAATCTTTAAATTTAATCTTCTTATCATAACCATTAATATAAATATCATCACATTCATCAAACATTAAATAATCTATTTCATTAATAGTTATTATATGGGGTTTTACATAAGCAATATTAGTTCCTTTAATATTTCTAATATTCCCTTTTTTATATGTAGGTTTAGCATAAGCAAACTTACATATCATATCAACTTTCTTTTTCAACACCTCACTTATATTTAATTCTTTAGTTTCTATTGTTAACATATAATCACTCTCACTTTCTTTCTTGAATAACAAAAAAACTAACATTTCTGTTAGTAATTTATTACTCTCGAAACTTTAAAAGTTCGAGTTTCCTATCAATCTGGTGCTCGTGGTGGGAATCGAACCCACATGGCCAAAAGCCACACGATTTTGAGTCGTGCGCGTCTACCAATTCCGCCACACAAGCAACAAAAACATTATAACATATTTTATGTTAAATGCAAAACATTTATTCTTCCGTGTATTTTGATGTGAATAATTCTTGATTGCTGTTTTCTTCTTTTTCTTCTATAATGGGAAGTTCATTTACTGATTTTATTCCAAGGTAATCTAAAAATTGATCTGTAATTCCGTATAATATTGGTTTGCCTGGCAGTTCAGATTTTCCTTTTTCTTCAATTAAATTTTTAATAACAAGCTTACGAATAATATAGGCTGAAGATACACCTCTTATTTCATCAACAGCTAATCTTGTAATAGGTTCATTATAAGCAATAATTGCTAATGTTTCCAGTGCTGCTGGTGTTAGATTATCATTTATTTCTTCATCAACTAATAATTTATAATATTCTGCATGCTTTTTTTTAGTAATTAATTTATAATTATTCCCATATTTTTCTAATTGTAATCCTCGCTTTTCACTTTCTAATTCTTCTTTATATTCATCTATTAAAATATTTAAATCTTCTTCTTTAATTTTTAATGTTTTTTGTAATTTTTCAAAAGATAATCCTTCATCACCAGCTACAAAAAGTAATCCTTCTAAAATAGCTATATTCATATTATAATTCCTCTCTAGCTTCCAGCACGATTGTATCTAAATTGTTATTTTGTTTAATTTTTAATTTTCCTTTTTTAGCTAAATCTAATATTGATAAAAATGTTACAACAACATAATCTTTACTTCTTATTTCGAATAATTCTTCAAAGTTAATATGCTTTTTATTTTTTAATACATTAAGTATTTCTTTATTTCTTTTATGAATTGAATATTCTTTTCTTGTGACAACAGTATTAAGTGGTTTACTAAAGCTCTTTTTTTCTTGAAACCTTTTAAAAGCTTCAATTAAATCATTTAAAGTTATATCTTCATTAATAGATAATTCATTTGTTTTAAATTCATCAAGTTTACTTGGTAATTTAGAAAATGATTGTTTACGTTCGCATTCCATTTCATGCAGAGTTTGACTTATTTCCTTATATTTTTTATATTCTATTAACCTGTTAATTAATGCCTCTCTAGGATCTTCTTCATCTTCATCAGCCTCTGCCATCTCCTCATGCGGTAGAAGTATTCTAGATTTCATTTCTATTAATTCAGCAGCCATTACTAAATATTCACTATCTATATTTAAATTTAAATTTTCCATACTTTTTATATACTTTAAATATTGTTCAGTAATTTGAGCTATATTAATATCAAATATATCAATATCGGCTTCCTTTATTAAGTGCAGTAGCAAGTCTAAAGGACCTTGAAATTTATCAATAGTAAATTTATAGTTCATACTCGTCACCTAAGGTTAATTATATCATATATTTCAAATATCTGCATTTTTAAAATAAAAGTAAAATTTAATAAATAAAATAATAAACTTTATTATAAAGGAATGATAATTATGCTGATGCGCATTGTTTTTTTTCTGATTGGATTTGGACTTAGTGTCATTGGATTTGTATTTATAATAAGCTACTTAAATTTAATGACAATAGGGTATAATTTTAATCAATATGTTCATTTTATAAGTAGTAGTGGTGAATGCTTGATTGGTCCAATCGGACTTATAATTACTTTTCTTTCAATTTATTTTCCAGGAGGCAAAAATAATGAATTATATCTATGATATATTATTAAATTTTCAAAAAGAGTATTATGAATTTTATGAATGGAATGAAAACGATGAGATTTATCACATGCGTAAAATTCCAATTATTAAAATAAATGATAAACAGTATAATGACATTAAATTTAATAGTGTTAAATTTAATCGAAATTGTTTAAAATATTTTTCAAATAAAGCTGAAAGATTTAAACAAAATAATGTGATAAAAATTAAATATATAGCTATTTTTACAAATGGTAAAGAAGCAATTGCTTTAAAATTAAATAGTGATGGTGTAATAACACATAGAAGTTCACTTTTAATAGAAGAAGAAGAAGATGTGATTGAAATACTAAAATTTAGTAATGAAATCAATTTAGAATATCAAATTTTAAAAGAAAATGTAAAAGAGAATTTTAAAACTCGTTTTGAATGTGATAATGAAAAACTTATTATTGATGAAATAAATAAAATATATAAAAATAAAGACATTGATAAATTAAGTTATATTTGCTTAGAATGTTTTAATAAACCTGAGGTAAACTTAAAAAAAGCATATGATAAGTTAATAAATGAAATTTATAAAGCTAATAATAATTTCCATAAAATATATAATATTTTTGTATTAACAAAAAAAGAAAGCAGGTAAATTAACCTGCAACTTTAAAAATAAATGGTAATGCGATAATGAAAAGTGCAATTATTACTCCAACTATAATTAAAAATCTTTTGGTTGCTTTTTTATCTTTAATAAGTTCTTCATCATCTTCTTGTGTTTGTTGTGAAGTGGCTTCTACAGGAGTAGCTGCTTGAACAGGCTCAACAGAAGTAGCTGCTTGAACAGGCTCTACAGGAGTAGACGCTTGAACAGGCTCAACAGGAGTAGTCACTTGAACAGGCTCAACAGGAGTAGTTGCTTGAACAGGTGTATTCGGTGTCACATTATTTTCTACTTGATTAGCAAAATCAAAGTTATAGCTATTTTCATTATTATTTTGTTTTACTTCATTATCATTCATATTTATCCCTCCATATTCTAAAACAATTATAGCTAAAACATAGGTAAAAGTCAAAAAAAAACATATAATTATTAATATTTGTTGTCCAACTTTACACAAAATAAGATTACTTTTTAAAAAGAATTGACTTACTTTTTATTAAAAATTATAATTTAAAGTGGAAAGTAGGTTGATTAAATGGAAGCATGGAAAGATTTTAAAGATGGAAAATGGAAAAATGAAATTAATGTTAGTGATTTTATTAAAACTAACTATACAAAATATGATGGTAATGAAGCTTTTTTAGAAGGCACTACTGAAAAAACAGATAGTGTTTGGGGTAAATGTAGTGAGCTTTTAAAAGAGGAATTAAAAAAACATGTTTTGGATATTGATACTAATCATATGTCTGGAATAAATTCTTTTGAACCTGGTTACATTAACGAAGATGATAATGTTATTGTGGGTTTACAAACTGATAAACCTCTTAAAAGAATGGTTAATCCATATGGTGGCATTAGAATGGTTTATAGTGAATTAGATGCTTATGGATATAAATTAAACGAAAATGTTGATAAGTATTTTAATGAATTTAGAAAATCACATAACCAAGGTGTATTTGATGCTTATACTGATGATATAAAAAAAGCAAGACATAATGGATTATTAACTGGCCTACCTGATGCATATGGTAGAGGTAGAATTATTGGCGATTATAGAAGAGTTGCTTTATACGGTATTGATTTTTTAATGAGCGAAAAGAAAAAGGATTGGGATAGTTTAACTGGAGAAATGACTGATGAGTTAATAAGACTTAGAGAAGAAATTTCAATGCAATATAGAGCTTTAGAAGACATTAAAAAAATGGCGTTAAAATATGGCTTTGATATATCTAAACCAGCCATGAATTCTAAAGAAGCTGTTCAATGGACTTATTTTGCTTATTTAGCTGCTGTTAAAGAAAATAATGGTGCGGCTATGAGTTTAGGTAGAGTTGATACATTTTTTGATATTTATTTTGAAAGAGATTTAAAAAATGGTATTATCACAGAAAAAGAAGTTCAAGAGATTATTGATCAGTTTATTATTAAATTAAGGCTAGTAAGACATTTAAGAACCCCTGATTATGATGAACTTTTTTCAGGTGATCCTACATGGGTTACTTGTTCAATTGGTGGAATTACTAATGAAGGAGAAAGTATGGTGTGCAAAACATCATATAGAATTATTAATACTTTAACTAACTTAGATACATCACCAGAACCTAATATGACAGTTTTATGGTCTAATAAATTACCTTTAAATTTTAAAAAATATTGTTCAAAAATGAGTATTAAAACTGATGCAATTCAATATGAAAATGATGATGTTATGAGACCTATTTATGGTGATGATTATGCTATTGCGTGCTGCGTTTCTGCAATGAGAGTGGGAAAAGATATGCAGTTTTTCGGAGCTAGATGTAATTTAGTAAAAACACTTTTATATGCTATTAACGGTGGCACAGATGAGATTACCGGTAATCTTGTCATAGACGGAGTTGACAAAATTACTGATGAAATTTTAGATTATGATAAAGTAAAAAATGCTTACTTTAAAATGATTGAAAAGGTTGCTTATATTTATTCTAATGCTATGAACATTATTCATTATATGCATGATAAATATGCTTATGAATCAGGGCAAATGGCACTACATGATACAGATGTTAATAGATTAATGGCTTATGGTGTCGCTGGTCTTTCTGTTGCTTGCGATTCACTTTCTGCGATTAAATTTGCTAAAGTAAAACCTGTAAGAGATGAAAATGGAATTACAACAGATTTTATAATTGAAGGTGATTTTCCTAAGTATGGTAATGATGATGATAGAGTAGATTCAATTGCTGAAGAAATTTTAGAAAAAATGTATAGTGAATTATGTAAACATAAATGTTATAAAAATGCCCATCCTACGTTATCTGTATTAACTATTACTTCTAATGTTGTTTATGGTAGTAAAACTGGTTCTACTCCTGATGGTAGAAAAAAAGGTGAAGCATTTGCTCCTGGAGCTAATCCAATGCATGGAAGAGACTCATCTGGTGCGATAGCATCATTAAATTCAGTAGCTAAGTTAAAATATGCTGAATGTTGTAGAGATGGTATTTCTAATACATTTTCTATTGTTCCTTCTTCACTTGGACATAGTGATGATGAAAGAATTAATAACTTAGTATCTTTACTTGATGGTTATTTTTCTCAAGGGGCTCATCATTTAAATGTTAACGTTTTAAATAGAGAAATGCTTATTGATGCCATGAATAATCCAGAAAAATACCCACTTTTAACTATTAGGGTATCTGGTTATGCAGTTAGATTTAATAGATTGACAAGAAGACAACAAGAAGAAGTAATTTCAAGGACTTTCCATGAAAAAATGTAGTGGTTTTATTGATAGTATAGAAACTATGGGGCTTGTAGATGGCCCTGGCATTAGAACAGTTATATTTTTATCAGGTTGCAAACTAAGATGCTTATATTGCCATAATCCTGAGATGTGGAAAATGAATGGTAAAGAATATCTGCCAGAAGATATTTTAAAAAAAGTTTTACGCAGTAAACCTTATTTCGGCAATAATGGTGGTGTTACTTTTTCTGGTGGTGAACCATTACTTCAAAGTGAATTTTTAAAAGAAACATTCAAATTATTAAAAAAAGAAAATATACATATTGCTTTAGATACAGCCGGAGTTGGTAATGGAGATTATGAAGATATTTTATCTTTAACTGATTTAATTATTTTTGATGTTAAATATGCAGATAAATTAGGCTATAAAAAAATTACAGGTCATGATATAGAAGAAAGTGAAAAATTTATAGAGGCTATGAATAAATCTGGTAAAGATGTTTGGATAAGACAAGTTATCGTTCCTTCTTATATGGATAGTGATGAATATATTGATTCTTTAGCTCATTATATTTTGAAAATTAAAAATGTTAAAAAAATAGAATTTTTACCTTTTCATCATTTAGGCTTTTCTAAATATGAAGAACTTGATTATTTAAATCCACTTGAAAATATTCCTGAAATGAATAAATACAAATGTGATTTACTTTATAATAAGTTTTTAAAAAAGTATAATAATTTGAAAAAAATGCATTGAATTTAATATAATAAAATTTTTAATAAATTAGTTCTTATAGAACTTTTTTTATTTTTTTAAAGGAATTTGATATATCCACGTCGTATATTAATATATGAGGAGGTATAAATATGATTAGTAATAAAGTATTAATACCATCAACATTTGATCCAATATTTAAATCATTAGTTCAACACAATAAAT
>CAVDHX010000024.1:0-75133 GCA_963609095.1 Sphaerochaetaceae bacterium
TACTAGGGGATAGTATTGATGATCCTGCTGGTTTTGTTAAATTAGATGATGTTGTCACAAAAGTAAAAAAAATGTAACCATTTACATTTTTTTATTTAATAAACAGTGTATTTATGATAAAATAATTATGTATCATAAAAGAGGTTGATAAAATATGAAAAAGAATAAGATATTTTATTTATTATTGCTGTTTACAATTGGTTTTTTATTAAATTTTACCAGTGTTTATGCAGAAACAATTACAACGCAAGATGGAATGGCAAGGTGTGTGTATTATGGTAGTAATTCTAAAATATTTGTATCTGTAGTTATAAGAATTTATAAAGATACTACTGGAACTGTTAGAAGTTATGCAAATATGAGATGTAGCGAAAATTACACTATAAAGCAAGATGTAACTCAAGATACCATGAATAACTGCTCAATCAGTAATTATTCTGACCTATTTTATAATGCAAGTACTAAATTATATCCAGCATTTTGTAATGAGCAGTCAAAACAATGGCAGTGTCCTTCAGAAATTTATGTAGATGATGAAGAAAATAATTTGGGCGTTTATCTTGAAAGTGGCAATGGAAGAAAAAAAATAGTAAAAGATACTAGTCGTTCTTCTGTTACACAAACGGAAGGTAGTTTTGATTCAAATGATGACCAAGAAGATTTTTCACAAACAACTATATCTGAATATATAGAAAAAGTAAAAGATTTATCCTCATCAGAACTTGATATAAATAAAATAAAAGAATATTATAATAAAGATAACACTCAAAAATATAAAAGTGATGTTGATAGTTGTGCACTTATAAGTGGTAATGTACAAACATTGCTTCATGATGTATTTTTATATATTTGTATTGCTGGTATAATTATTTTAATAGTTATGACAATAATTAATTTGATTAAAGTTATAACTGGTGCGGATGAAAATTTATTAAAGAATTTTGCAAAAAGTTTAAAAACAAGAATTATTTGTTTAATTATTCTCTTAATTTTACCAACTATTGTTACATTTGCGATACAAGTTATAAATGGACAAGCATCAGCGTTCGGATTTAATGCTGATAATCCACTTTGTGGAATTACAAAAAAAGTAAAGGAGTGATTATATAATGTCAATGGTAATGTCACTTTTGGGGAAAATGGTTAGAACGCTTTTTTCAATTTTAGATAAAGCAGTATATTCTTTGATTAGTTTGTTTTATGAACTTTTAATGTATTTAGCTAACCTTGATTTATTTGGAATGTCAAAAATCAGTATTTCTGATACAACTTTAACTGCTGATAATCCAATATTAAAATTTTCAAATAGAATTTATGCTTTGCTTGGAATTTTTATGCTTTTTAGAATTAGTTTTTCAATTTTACAATATATGATAAATCCTGATGATTTTTCTGATAAGGGGAAAGGATTTGGTAAATTAATAACTAATGTTTTGGTTTCATTGGTATTAATTGTTACAGTGCCATTAATATTTCAAAAAGCATATGAAGTTCAAAAGGTGGTTTTGAATGAAAATTTGCTTGGTAAGTTAATATTAGGTGTCAATGATAACGGTAATAATTCTAAAAGTACAAATAAGCAGATGGCGAAAGATTTGGAATTTTTAGTTTATGCTTCACTTATGCCAGTTAATGAAAATGTGGTTTCAGAATGTAAATATTCTCCGGTATTAGGAACAAAGGCAATGGCACAGAATGATTCGTGTCTTAAGGCTCTTGCTGATGATTTAGGTGATGATTCAGGTGAATTAAATAAGGTTTTTAAAACGGACGATTCAGGTAGTAATCGTGATTTTGGTGCTTTTGGTACGTTGCTTAATGCAACTGTTGATGATGAGTTTGTATTTGATTATTATTTCTTACTTACAACTGCTGCTGGTATATTAATTGCTTACATGATGGTAAGTTTTTGCTTAGATGTGGCAGTTAGAATAATTAAACTTGCTTTTTTGGAAATAATTGCTCCTATTCCTGTTATATCTTATATGGATCCTAGTCAATCATCTAAGGATGGAATGTTGAGTAAATGGGCAAAGGAATGTTTTAGTACATTTTTATCATTGTTTATAAGAATTGCTATTATTTATTTTGCATTTTATTTAATTGATTTGGTTGTTAGTACATGTTTAGTTAGTAATGGTACAGCTGTTTATCTTAATGAAGATACTCCTACAGGTTTAATGGAACTATTGGTTCAAATTTTGGTAATATTTGGTATTTTGTATTTTGCAAATGAGGTTCCAAAATTATTAGAAAGTATATTTGGAATTAAATCTGGAAACATGACATTTAGTCCTTTGAAAAAATTAAATGAAAGTCCATTCGTTTCAGGTGCTTTAGGCTTTGGCGGTGCTGCAATTGGCGGATTTGCGGCTAATACAATAGCTGGTGTCTCAAACTTTGGTAAATCAGTTGATGATAGAAAAAAAGAAATGGAAAAAGAATTGGAAAAAAAGTATCAAGAAAATGTTACAAAAATTAATAATTCAAAAACCCTTTCCGCTGATAACAGAAAAAAAGCGTTAGAACAAGCAAAAACTGAATATGATAGAAAACTTAAAAGAAACCTTAAATTTGCGCCTTGGTTAGCGGGTGCTGGCGTTGCTGGTAGTGCGGCTGGTGGCTTTGTAAGTGCTGGATTTCGTGGTGGTTATAGTGGATTTAAAAATAAGGATTTTCTTAAAGGGAGACATGAAGGTAGAATAGCTTCAAATAACGCTCGTAATAATAGAGATACAAGACAAGGCGCAGGCTATGGAGTAACGGATCAATTCAAAGATTGGGTGAATGTTTATGCTGGCGTAAAAAATAAAGCCGGTGGCATGGGACAAATGGATGAAGAAAATAAGCAAATGCAACGTGATAGTGAAAACTATAAATTAAGGGAACATGCAACTAGAGATGCAATGGCAAATATGATTGCTAAGTCACTGGTTTCAGTTGATACTATGGAATCATTCATGTTTGAAACTGTTAAAGATGCTGAAGGTAATATGATAACAGATTCTGTCACAGGTAAGCCTTTATATAAAAAATATGACGATGATGGTAAACCTTGTGTTAATACATGGGATGAAATTGATCAAGCTCAAGCTAAAAGTTTGGGTATAACTGAAGAATTTTATAGAAGTTATAGCTCTTCTGAACAGTCTGCATTATCTGATGATGCTTCAATTGAAAAAATTAGAAAAGAAATCAAAAAACGTGAAGATGTCTTAAATTTAAAAGAAAAAAAATAGAGGTGATTAAATGAATTTTTTAATTCCGGCTAGTACGAAAAGATCTATGCTGATATTTGGTGTGTTTACAACGTTTGATTTAATTTTATTTGGTTCTGGTATTGCAATAACTGTTTTACTTTTGATGATAGTTTCACCAAGTACATTATTAACGGCATGTATTGATTTAGCTCCTGCTGTTATAACTGGATTTTTGGTGTTACCGGTGCCAAATTATCATAACATTAGAGTTGTTATTCAAGAAATATATAGATTTTATACAATAAGAGAAAGATTTATATGGAAGGGTTGGTGTGTTAAAGATGAGTATGGAGAGCAGAAGCAAATACACAAATGATTTTGTACCAATAAAATCAATTACAAATGGTGTTATTATTTGTGATAATAATGAAAAGGTAACTGGCGTAAAAATTAGTCCTAGAAATATTTTTATTTTGGAACCTGATACACAAAGTTTAATTATTAGTAATTTAAAAAATGTTTATAATTTAATAGATTATGAGTTTTGGATTATTGCTGCTGATAGACCAGTTGATATTACATCTTATTTATCTAGGCTACAGTTGCTTTATAATTCGGAGTTAAATCCTGTTAAAAGAAAATTAATAATGGATGATATTAATAAAGCAAATTTATTTACGACGACATTAAATGTTGTTGATACTGAATTTTTCTTATTATTTAAAGAAAAAGATATGGATAAAATTCAAAAGAAGATTAGAAATTTAATTCAAGTTTTTGCTAGTGCTCAATTGATTGCAACGCAAACTTCTAACGATGATTTAAGAATGATACTTGATAATTTCTTAAATGGTGGAACAACAACTTCATTTGGGGTGGTGAGATAATGGATATAAGGACGCAGATTGCTCCTAAGGGCTTAGAATTTAAACCTAGTGGTTTTGTAGCTAGTGATAAGTATTCTACTATTTTGACTGTAATTACATTTCCTAAAATTATTACACCTGGTTTTTTAGCTAATTTAACTAGTATGGCTGGTGTTAAGATGGTTATGAAGCATATTCCTTTGCCATTTAGTGTTATTAATAAGATGGTAAATAAGGAAATTGCTGATTTGAAAGTAAGATATCAAGAAGAGCATGATCTTACTGTACAAGAAAGAATTCGTCAAGATTATGAATCTTTAGAGCAGTTTATTAAACAATTGGCTGCAAGTCAAGCTAAAATATATGATTTTCAATTACATTTGATGATTACAGCAGATTCTGAGGAGGAATTAACTACTAAAAAGTTACAATTAAAAAGTTATTTGGAAGCTATGGAAATGAGAGCTATACCTTTGAGATTTGAACAAGAAAAGGTTTTAAAAAGTATGCTTCCAATTTTTCCTAAGCAGGATATTGAGGATAGAATTGGTGTACCAATTCCATCTCCTACATTAGCTGCTATGTATCCTTATGTATTTGATAGTATAAAAGATCCTGGACTTTCTACTTTACTTGGTGTTGATTTTTCAGGTGGTGTTGTTTTATTTAATCAATTTTTATATCAAATGCAAAAGGAACATAATAGAAATAATGCTAATATGATTATATTAGGTACATCTGGTTCTGGTAAGTCAACGGCTGCTAAGTTGCTTTTAAGAAGTCATATTAGAAATGATTATAAAATGGTTTTAATTGATCCTGAAGGTGAACTTGAGGATATGACAAGACTTTATGGTGGCGATTTTATTGATTTGGGTAAAGGTGGAGAATTTGGTATGATTAATCCACTTGAGATAATTATGGATGCTGATGAAGAAGAAATTAGGCAAGGTATGGGATATGCAGTATTAACCAGATCATTGCAAACTGTAAAAGCATTTATGAAATATTATGATCCTACTATTACTGAAGATGTAATTAATGTATTTAGTGAAATGGTTCAAGAAACTTATAAACGTTTTGGTATTGATTTTAATACTGATTTTACTAAATTTACTTCTAAAGATTATCCAACATTTAGGGATGTATATGCAACCGTTAAAGGAAAAATAACGGCTATGCCAGAACAAAACAGAGAAAGAGATATATTAGAACATTTAGAGTTAAAAATGCGACCATTAATAAGAGAATTAAGATTTTATTTTGATGGTACTACTACTATTTCTCCAGAAAGTAATTTTATTGTATTTAATATTAAAGAATTAATGAATTCGGATACTAATATTAGAAATGCTTTATTCTTTAATGTTTTGAAATATGCTTGGAGTTTATGCTTGGATTCTAGTATTAATACAGTTCTTACAGTTGATGAAGCACATGTTTTGTTATCTGGTAATAATACATTGGGAGCTGACTTTTTAGCACAGGTTCAAAGACGTGCTAGAAAGTATAATACAGGTACAATTATTATTACACAACAACCTACTGATTTCTGTGATCCTACTGTTATAACTCAAGGTAAAGCTATATTTGATAATGCTTCTTATTATTTAGTTATGGGTCTTAGAAAACAGGCTGTTGAAGATTTAAGTAAATTAATTGATTTAAATGATAATGAAAAAGAGAGTATAAAAGGATACAATCAAGGTGAAGCTTTGTTTGTATGTGGAAGTAAAAGAATGAGAATTAATGTTATGGTTACTGATGAAGAATTAGAATCGTTTGGTTCAGGTGGTGGCTTGTAATTAGTTAGGTGGTGATATTGGCATGAATCCATTAAAAATTTTAAAAAATAAATTATTTGGTGATAAAGCAAATAATATTTCACCAATTGGTAAAATAATTGGTGTAAAGGGTAAAATGATGAAATATGGAATAATTGCCGGTATTGCCTTTTTTGGTATACTCATTATAACAGTTTTAGGTGTTGTTAGTTATTTCTTGGGCTTTGTTCAAGTTAATGTTGAAAGATTTACAAATACTGTAAGAGGTGGCTGTATTTTATGTACTAATGATGATTTAGAAAAGATAAAAGAAAAACAATTTCAATCTAAAATTAATTTAATTGGTAGTGTGTTAGGAAAAAAAGTTGATAAAACGGTTCTAGCTTCAACAGTTTTATTTCAGGGTGATTATTATAGTATTATTGATGCAACATACGATAAAGATTATAATGAAAAAAGCTTTGTTAAAAAGGTTACTGAATTTGCTGAAAGTCTTAGTGTTACTGGTGATGATGGCTATAAAGGAATTGAACAAAGGGAAATTGATTTAATAGATGCTGCTACTATTATAATGGTTAATTCTAATGTTGATGGAAAATATAATGAAGAAAGTTATAAAAAGGCACTAGTGAGTGCTGGCTATGGTGGCGGTGATGATTTTGGTGGCTGGGTTACTAATGGAGTTAGCTGTGCTACTAATACACTTTTACAAACTGTCAAAGGCATTTGGAATTCTGTCCCATTTGTTTCTGTTTTGTTTAATACAGGTAATACAGTTGATGGTTTAGTTGCCGTTGCCGATTCGGTTAGTATATGTAATTATGGTTTCATTGAAGGTACATTTGATGGTGTACATGACATAAGCAATGAAACTCAAAAGGAAATTAAAAAGAAGAAAATTGCTCAAGAAATTATTGATTTTGCTAAATTTTATAGAGAATTATTTCCAGAGGAGGATGATGAATGTTCGTACGCTGGTAGTGCTGGTTCTGGTGAAATTACTAATTGGAGGCAATGTGATGAACGATGGGGTAGTACTGTTATTTCTTCTAGAACTGTTTGTGAAATTGGTTGTACGACAACAGCACTTTCTTATTTGATTTCTAAATCAGGTACACAACTTGCCGTTCCCGAACTTAATCCTGGAATATATGCTCAGCACAAATCTGGATATAGCGGTGATGGTATAAATTGGAATTTTTCTGAAATAGCTCCAAATTTTCATCCTAATTATGATAGTTGGGGAATTAGTGTAAATACGAGTAATTATGCTGAAAAAATTTCTGAAATTATAAATACTCCTTATAATGGAAAGCAACAATTTGTTTTGGTTCAAGCCACTGGTGGTAGTGGAGCAGGACAACACTGGGTTGCTGTTGATCATGTTGAAAATGGTGTTGTTTATGTATTGGATCCATCTTCTTCAGATGAAGGGCTTACTGATGTTACAACGATGCACAGATGGGGATTAGGAGAAATTAATCTTTATGCTTTGTATGCTGATGATGTTGATTTTGGTAAAACCGGTAGTTCTAGTGGAACGTCAAGTAGTGAAGCTAATTCTAAAGTGGAAAGTTATTTAAGTGAAATGAAGAAAATTGCTGATGATGATACACATGGATATAGTATGGATGCAAGAAATGGACCTGATTATGATTGCTCTTCATTTATATATTATTCGCTTGTAAATGCAGGTATTTTAAGTGGAAGTGAGCCGTTTGTTACGTCAAATATGGGACAAGTTTTAAAAGATGCTGGATTTACAGAAATTGCTTATAGTATAGATTCTTTACAAAAGGGTGATATAGTTGTTGATACTAGAGAAGGTGCTAGTGGGCACACTACTACAATATATAGTGTTGATGGTGATAATATTAAACAAATAGCCGCTCATCGTAATTATGATGGTGTTTCTGGGGATTCTAGTGGTACTGAGATAAACATTTCAGATTATTCTGAAGGTAGTCATCAATATACATACATTTATAGATTAAGTGGTGCGAATAGTAGTTGTGATAGTGATACTGGTAGTGGTGAAATAGTTATTCCAGAAGAATTCGGTGATGGTGGATATACTGTTACATTTTATTCTAATGCTGATAATAGTTGGAATTGGGCACAAGGTACTGATCAAGGAAAACTTTATTATGATACTTGGATTCCTGATGGTAGTAATTTTGATAATGGAATAGCAACATATCAAGGAAGATATTTAATTGCTTGTACGACAACATTTGGAAATGTTGGTGATAAAGTTGACTTTTTCTTGGATGATGGAACTAAAATACCATGTATAATAGCTGATACAAAAAACCCTAATGATGCCGGATGTAATGAATGGGGTCATGGAAATGGTAAAAATGTTATTGAGTTTGAAGTTTCTAAGGAATATTATAATAGATATGGAAATCCTGGCAATAATGGTTGGTTTTCTGAATGGGGTGGAAAACGTGTTGCTAGTGCTACTAACTTAGGTTCTATTTGGTAATTATTAAAAAACAGCAAAAATTTTGCTGTTTTAATTTTTTTTGGCGTTTTTAGTTTTAATGTTAACAAATTTAAGATTAATTTTGTTATTATTTAATATATCTTGTATTTCTTTGTAATAATTTTCAGCTTGGGTTTTCATTGTACTACATTGCTGTGTTTGATTATTATTAGTAATAATTTTACATTTGAACTTTTTATTTTTATAGGTTCCTTCTTGATACGATATGCCATAATTACCATTGTTGTCAAATCCATCTTCTTGATAACTGATGAATATGCTATTATCTTTTTTATAATTTAAAATTGTTACAGAAGTTTTTTCATTTTGCTTTCTTATTTCTTTAGAAAAAATGTAATCATTTGATAGTGCTTTTTCAGTAATGCTTTCATCAATTTTTTTATAATATATTTTGTCTTCATTTGTTTTATAATTGTTTTTATTTAGGTAATTATATAAATTGTTGTTATTTATCTTGTTTTCTATTTTTATAAATGCAAAGATGCCTATACATATTATAATTGTAAATATTATGATTATTTTAATATATGTTAAAATTTTCTTAACTTTATTATCATCTTCCATGTTATTTGTCCTCCTATCTTCTATTAAAATTATAGCAATTTATAAAATAATTATCAATGAAATTTCTGTTTTTAGATGTTAAAATTTGACTTATAAAATCTAGTTTGTTAAAATCTTATGTAGAATGGAGATGTTAATATGACACCACACAATAGTGCGAAGGAAAATGAAATTGCTAAAACTGTTATTATGCCTGGAGATCCTTTAAGGGCAAAGTATATAGCAGAAAAGTATTTAGATGATTATAAATTGGTTTCATCTGTTAGAAATATTTATGCTTATACTGGATTTTATAAAGGTAAAGAAGTTACTGTTATGGCTTCTGGTATGGGAATGCCTAGTATGGGTATATATTCATATGAGTTATATAAAAATTATAATGTTGATGAAATTATTAGAATTGGTTCTTGTGGAGCTTATGATGAAAATATGAGGTTATTTGATATTATTTTATCTACTTGTTGTTATAGTGAAAGTAATTTTGCTTTGACTTTAAATAATGATGATTGTCATGTTGCTTATAGTGATGAAGATTTAAATGTAAAAATTGAAAAGGTAGCTTATGAAAATAATATTAAATTATATAAAGGAACAACTGCTTGTTTAGATTGTTTTGATTTATATATGTCTGATATTAGTAAGTTTTTTGAAAGAATGCCAAAGAACATTAATCCAATTGCGGCTGAGATGGAAGCTTTTGCTTTGTTTTATACAGCTAAGATGTTAAATAAAAAGGCTGCTTGTTTAATGAGTGTTGTTGATAGCAAATATATTAAAGAAGTTGCTAGTAGTGAGCAAAGAGAACAAGGTTTAGATAAGATGATTTTATTAGCTTTAGATTCAATTATTTAAATCTTTTTTTAAAAATTGTTTATAATAAAAATGAGGTGAATTATGGAATATTTTAATTATGATATTGATAATTATAAGGTTCATATTATTAAAACGGATAAGTTTAAGACGGTTGCTTTAAATGTGTCTATTCGTTTTGATGATAGAAGGGAAGATATTAAATATTTTGGATTATTAAAAAGAATGCTTGTTAATACTAGTAAGTATTATGAAAGCATTCGTGATTTAAATATTGCTTGTAGTAGGATTTATGATCCGGTTTATTCTGTTAATGTTTTATCTAGTGGTTCTCAAGATATATTAGAATTAGAGGCTAGTTTTTCTAATGAAAAGTATACTGAATGTGGTATGAATGAAAAAGCTTTAAAATTTTTACTTGATGTTTTATTTGAACCTAGAATAATTGATGATGGTTTTGATAATGAAATTTTTAAAATACAAAAAGAAAAGGTATTAGAAGATTTAAGAAATATAAAAAATAATCCTCGAAGGTATGCGGAGATAAGACTTTTAGAATGTATGAAGGTAAGAGAGTATGATGTGATTAAGATAGATGAATTAATTTCAGAAATATCAAGTTTAACTTCAAAGGAATTGTATAGTTTTTATAAGTATATAATGGAAAATGGTGTTTTAGATATTACTTTATGTGGTGATTTAGATGAAAATATACTTGATGTTTTTAAGAAGTATGTAAAGTTTGATGGGAAGTATATTCATAAAAATCATGTTATAAATCAAAGGTCATATAATAAAGAAGCTAATGTTGTTATTGAGGATTCAAATAATACTCAAAGTAATTTAATTGTTGGCTGTAAGCTTTTAGATTTAACTGATTTTGAAAGAAATTATGTTTTGGTTTTATATTCATGGATTTTAGGTGGTGGTATGGGATCACTTTTAAATCAAACGGTTAGGGAAAAAAATTCTCTTTGTTATTATATTTATGCGGTTAGGCAATATTTATTAAGTACAGTTAAGATATATGCGGGTATAAATGCTTCTGATTATGATAAGACGTATGAACTTATTAAAAAGGAAATGAAGAATATGGAAGATGGTAATTTTTCTTTGGATTTGTTAAATAGTGTTAAGGAGATATATTATAATTCTTTAATTAGGATGGAAGATAGTAATGCTGATATTGTTTATGGTTTTAATATGATGTTATTTACTGGTATGGATAAGTTAGAAGAAAGAAAAGAAAAGATGAAGAGTGTTACTAAGGAAGATGTTATAAAATTAGCTAAAAAGGTTCATATTGATACAGTGTATTTATTAAAAGGAGTAAGTGGAAATGGAGAAGCATAGTTATAAAATAATAAATTTGGATGTTTATGAAGAGGTTTTAGATAATGGTTTAAGGGTTTATATTAGTAAAATTAAAAGAAATAGTATTCATGCGAGGATAACTACTTTTTTTGGGGGGTCAATTTTAGAATTTAAAAGTAATGGTAAAGATTATAAGATGCCTGGAGGGGTTGCTCATTTTTTAGAACATAAGATGTTTGAAAGTAAAGATGGGATAGATCCACTTGTTATTTATGAAAATAATGGTGCTTCTGCAAATGCTTTTACTAATGAATTTATTACGGCTTATCATTTTACTGGGGCTAGTCATTTTGAAGAAAATTTGAATACTTTACTTACTTGTGTTCATAGTCCATATTTTACTGATGAGAATGTTTTAAAGGAAAAGGGAATAATTTCTCAAGAGAAAAAGCAAGATTTGGATAATCCATTTTCAATTGCTTATGATAAATCTTTGGAAACTACTTTTTATAATTTGGATTTTAAAAATACGGTACTTGGTTCTTTAGAGAATATTAATAGTATAACTAAAGAAGATTTATATAATTGTTATAATACTTTTTATCATCCTAGTAATATGATTTTGACAATTAGTGGTGATGTTGATGTTGATAAGACTATGGATTTGATTAGAAAATTTTATAGTAAATTGAAGTTTCCTATGAAACCTGAAATTGAGATTGTTAAAAAAAGGGAACCTGAAGAGGTTGTAAGTGAAAAAGAGGTTATTTTTAAAAAGGATTATAAGTCTAATACTATGATTATTAATTACAAAATAAAAAACAATCATTTTATAAAGGATGATTATTTGAATAGAGTATATTTGTCATTGCTTTTGGATATGAAGTTTGGTTCTATTTCTAAGATTGTTGATGTTTTATCTCATAATAAAGATGTTTTATCACCACTTTCTGCTTATATGATGGCAGTTGATGATTATTTTATTTTATCATTTGGTATTATTTCTAATGATGAGGGTGTTATTGATTTAATTGATAATACACTTAAGGATAAAACATTTAGTGAGGAAGATTTTGATTTAATTAAGAAGGTTACTTTAAATAATATTCTTTTGTCTACTGAAAATGCGAGTGGTGTATGTAGTTTGATTTCTAATCAAGTTTATTTCTTTAATAATCCTGTTTATGATATGTATGAAAAGTTAAAAAATTTAGATTTTGAAACTTTTAAAAATTATGTTGATAATTTAAATTTAGATAATAGAAGTATTGTTATGTTAAAAGGTCATGATTGATCTTTTATTTTTTATTTTTCCTAATAAATTTAATTCATTTTCTATTTTTTTTAATTCATTTTCGTTTATTTTAAATTCATAGATTATTTTATTTTCAAATGTTTTTTTAATATTTATGTTTTTTAATAGGTAATTTATTTTTTTAATATTATTGTAATCGAATTCATATGTTATTTCATATCCTTTTGTTAAATTGATTATTTCGCATTTATTTAGTGCTTCACTAGCACTGGTTGAATAGGCTCTGATGAGTCCACCTGCACCTAATTTAATACCACCGAAGTATCTTATTACTACGCATAATATATTTTTTAAATCATTTTGTTTTAATACATTTAAAATTGGGTTTCCAGCAGTACCACTTGGTTCACCATTATCGGAACATTTTTCATGGTTATTTATTATATATCCGTAGCAGTAATGAGTGGCGTTTGGATATGTTTTTTTAATATTATTTAAATATGTATTAAAGTTATCTAAGGTGCTGAATGGTGTTATTATTGTTATAAATTTTGATTTATTTATTATTATTTCATTTGTTATTTCTTTTTTTATACTTTTCATTGAATCACCATTTAAATTATAAATAATTAAGTTTTAAAAATCAATATTGATAAAATAATAATAATTAATTATAATTATTAGGAAGGAGGGTTAGTTTTATGGTTTTAGAAAAGTTAAAGTTAGTTCCTCATAAACCTGGGTGCTATTTAATGAAAAATTCTGATGGGGTAATTATTTATGTTGGTAAGGCTAAAGATTTAAGAAATAGGTTAAATTCTTATTTTCATTCATCTCATACTGGTAAAACTGCTCGCCTTGTTGAGGAAATTGCTGATTTTGATTATATTGTAGTTTCATCTGAAACTGAATCTTTAATATTAGAGATTAATTTAATTAAAAAGCATGACCCTAAGTTTAATATTTTATTAAGGGATGATAAGAGTTATCCTTATATTGAACTTACTGAAGATAAGGTTCCGAGGTTACTTGTTGTAAGAAATGTTCATAGAAAGAAGAGAAAAACTAGGTTATTTGGACCTTATCCAAATGTTTATGCGGCTAGGAAGGTTGTTAATTTATTAAATAGATTGTATCCTTTAAGAAAGTGCAGTAGTTATCAGAAAAGACCTTGTTTATATTATCATATTAATCAATGTTTAGGTTATTGTGCGAATGATGTTCCTAAAGAAAAAATAGAGGTAATGGAAAAAGAAATTATAAGTTTTTTGAAGGGAAATCATGAGATAGTAACTGATAAAATATATAGTGAGATTAAAAAAGAAAGTGAGTTATTACATTTTGAAAAGGCTTTAGAATTAAAGCAACTTCTTGATGATATAAATGTTGTTTTGGTTAAACAAAAGATTGAAATAAATGATAATGTTGATAGGGATATATTTGGATATTTTAATGATGAGAATTATTTAAGTGTTTTTATATTTTTTGTAAGGGGAAGTAAGATTATTGGCCATCATCATCAAATTATTCCTTTGGTTGATACGAAAGAAGAAGAATTTACTAGATATATTGCGAAATTTTATGAGAAATCTTTGATTCCTAAGGAAGTACTTATGCCTAATATTATTGATTCTAATTTACTTATGGAGTATTTAAATACTAAGGTTTATATTCCTTTAAAAGGGGTTAAAAAGAAATTGGTTGATATGGCTAGTGATAATGCGAAGAAGAATTTACTTGATGAATTGGAACTTTTAAATAGAAATGAAGAGAAAACTTGGAAGGCGAATGATGAGCTTAGAAAGTTATTAGGTATGGAAAAACTTGATAGAATTGAAATATTTGATAATGCTCATTTGTTTGGAACTTATAATGTTTCTGGTATGGTTGTTTTTATTGATGGAGTTGGTGTAAAAAATGAGTACCGTAAATTTAAAATATCTTTTGATAAAAATGATGATTATGGAACGATGAAGGAAGCTTTATATCGAAGATATTTTAGGGTTTTAAAGGATAATTTAGTTAAACCTGATTTGATAATTGTTGATGGTGGAATTGGGCAGATGAATGCGGCTTTAGAAATACTTGATAGTTTAGGTTTAAATATTAATTTGGTTGGTTTAAAGAAGGATGATAAGCATTCTACTAATGCACTTGTTACTTTTGATGGTGAGATTCCAATTGAAAAACGTAGTAATTTATTTCATTATTTGGAAAGAATGCAGGATGAGGTTCATAATTTTACAATAAATTATCATAAGCAAATTAGGAGTAAAGGGGTTTATTCAAGTATATTGGATGATATTTCTGGAATAGGGGATAAAAGGAAAAAAGAATTACTTAAAAAATATAAAACGATTGATAATATTAAAAAACAATCAGTAGAAGAACTTTCTAGTATTTTGCCTAAATCGGTTGCAGAAGGTCTTTTGAATATTTTAAAAAATATTTAAGGTAAATTTTCTTTTTTATAAAAATATAGTATAATTGTTGTGGTGATATAAATGTTTGAAAATTTAGGAGATAGATTACAAAATGCTTTAAATAAAATAAAAGGTTATGGTAAGATTACTGAGGAAAATATTAGTGATGTTACAAGAGAAATTAGACTTGCTTTATTGGAGGCTGATGTTAATTATAAGGTTGTTAAGGAGTTCATTAATGATGTTAAGGAAAAGGCTTTAGGTGAAGAGGTTAGTAAGAGTTTAAAGCCTGGTGAAGAGTTTGTAAAGATAGTTAAAGATGAATTAACTGAATTACTTGGAAAAGAAGATGAACCGTTAATTATTGTAAAGCCGATGACTATTTTGATGATGGCTGGTTTACAGGGTTCTGGTAAAACAACAACTACTGGTAAACTTGCTTTACTTTTGAGAAAAAAATTTGGTATGAAGCCATTAATGGTAGCTTGTGATGTTTATAGACCGGCTGCAATCGATCAATTAAAACAATTAGGTAAAGAACTTAATATTGAAGTATATTCTGAAGGTAAAGGTAATCCAGTTGAGATTGCGAAAAATGGTGTTGAATATGCTAGAGAAAATGGATATAATTATGTTTTGATTGATACGGCTGGTAGATTACATATTGATGATGAATTAATGGAAGAGTTACAAAACATTAATGAAGATGTTAAGCCTAATGAGATTTTACTTGTAATTGACAGTATGATGGGTCAGGATGCTGTAAATGTAATTACTGGTTTTAATGATAGATTGCCACTTACTGGGGCTGTTTTAACTAAATTAGATGGTGATACTAAAGGTGGAGCGGCTTTATCTATTAGACATTTGACAAATATTCCTATTAAGTTTATTGGTGTATCTGAAAAAATGGATGGATTAGAGCCCTTTCATCCTGAAAGAATGGCTAGTAGAATTTTAGATATGGGCGATTTAATGGGGATGATTGAGAAGGCTGAGAGTGTAATTGATGAAAAAGAAGCTATGGAGGCAGCTAAAAAATTACAAAAGGGTAAGTTTGATTTAGAGGATTTTTTGAATCAATTAAATCAAATTAAGAAGTTAGGACCACTTGAAAATTTAATTAAGTTGATTCCTGGTGCTAAAAAAATGGGATTAAATAATGTGAGTATTGATCCTAAACAAATGGCTCATATTGAGGCTATTATATTATCTATGACTTTAGAGGAAAGAAGAAATCCTGATATTTTAAAAGCTAGTAGGAAAAAAAGAATTGCGAGTGGTAGTGGAACTAGTGTAGAAGAGGTTAATAGACTATTGAAACAATTTGAACAAATGAAAATTATGGTAAAGCAGATGAAAAATGGAAATTTTAAGATGCCTTTTTAGATAGATTTTTATCTATCTTTTTATTTAAAAAAATAATGACTAAAAGCCATTATTCATAAATTTACTGCAACATCCAGGATCATTATTAATAATTTGATTTTCTTCAGAGCATGAATATTGAGGTGTATAAGTGTGATTATAAATATGTTTATTAATAACATGTGTATGAATTGGACAAATGTGTTTTACCTCGTGACAAAATTGACGTTCTACACAGTTTGTCATAATAGGTTCCATAATAGGACAATTTTGCCTTGGCATGCATTTACCAAAATTCTTTTTAAACATTATGTATCCCCCTTATCTAGTTTATAATATGAACATTTGTGCTTTTTGAATATGACATTAACACAATTAATAAGTTTTTAAAATTATTAGAATATGTGAAGGATATTAATAAATGAATATTAAAAAATAAAGAATTTTATGATGAACTTAATTATTATAGTAAAAAAAATAATCCCATATGGATTTTTTTGGTATAAAAAAATTTTTAAAGCACTTAGTAAATTAATTTCAAAATTATCTAAAAACATATTAAGTGAAAAAGATATTTATAAGATGTATTAATAATAGTTGAAATGAATGCTTCATATATAAAACTAAGTGCTTTAAAAATTCAAAAAATTAGTTTTCTAACTTTTTAAATATTTCTTCTACTGGTAGTATTTCCTTTTTATCTTTGTAGTATGGTTTTAAGTGTAGATGAAAATGTTTAACTTCCTGAACATCACCATTATTTTGAATTAAAGTTAAACCAGAAGTATTTAATTTTTCATGTAATGTTTTATCAATTTTTCTTGCCACTTTCATTATATGTATTAATGTATCATCGTCAATTTCATATAAGTCTTTATAATGCTTTTTAGGAATAATCAAAGTATGTCCATTAGAATCAGGATTTACGTCTAAAAATACTTTAACTATTTCGTCTTCATATAAAGTATATGAAGGAATTTCATCATTAATAATTTTACAAAATATACAATCCATTTTAATCACCACTTTCATTTTATCAATATTTATAAAATGTGTAAATAACTTTATAAAATTATTCATATATAATATTATCAAATATTACCAAATTTATTCAAAAATATATAAAAAAATGATAAAATATATAAAGGTGATTGGAAATGAACAGTTTAAAAATAGAAAATTTAACAGTTGAAGTTGCAGGTAAAACCATTTTAAAAGAATTTAATTTAGAAATTAAATCTGGTGAGATACATGTAATTATGGGACCTAATGGTACAGGAAAATCAACATTAACTAAAGTTATTATGGGTGATCCTAATTATAAAATAATTGAAGGAAATATATATTACAATGATAAATTAATTAATGATTTGCCTGTTAATGAAAGGGCTAAATTAGGTATTTTTTTAGGTATGCAGATGCCACTTGCAATTGAAGGAGTTAGTAATGCGGATTTTTTAAGAAGTGCTTTAAGAGCTAAGGAAGGTAATAATTTTAAATTATTGCCATTTGTTAATGAGGTAGATAGGCTTATAGAAAAATTAAAAATGGATAAGGATATGCTTAATAGGAATGTAAATGATGGTTTTTCTGGCGGCGAAAGAAAGAAAAATGAAATTTTACAGATGTGTGTTTTAAAGCCTGATGTTGTTTTACTTGATGAAATTGATTCTGGTTTAGATGTTGATAGTTTAAAAATAGTTGGAGAAAATGTAATGGATTATTATAATGATAGAAAACCGGCTATTTTGCTTGTAACGCATTACCAAAGATTACTTGATTATATTACTCCTGATTATATTCATATTATGAGTGGTGGTAAAATTGTTAAAAGTGGTGATAAGTCACTTGCTTTAGATATTGAAAAATATGGATTTAATAAGTTTACTGGAGAAGAGCATGAATAAGATAAAGATAGAAAACGATGAGGTAAAAATATTAGACAGTGATGAAAATGTTGAAATTAAAATAGATTCTGCGGATAAATTTTTAAATGTTAAAACGGTAAAAATTAAAATATGTGCGGATACTGATATTATTTTTGATATTTATAATACTGATGTTAAATATGATTTTTATTTTAATATTTTAAAGGATGTACATGCTAATATATATGAATTAAAACGTGGAGGGGAATATAAGTTTCAATATAAATATTATTTAGAGGAATATAGTTATTTAAATGTTGAAAAAATTAATGATGGAAATATTATTAATGAGATGTATTTAGTTAATTTAAATGGTATTAAATCCAAGATTGATTTTAATTTAAAAACTATTTGTAAAAATCAAGAAAAGTATAATTTTTTAGTTTATCATAATGCGAAAAATACTATTAGTAACATAGTAAATAATGGGGTTAATATTTTGGATGGTAAATTGGAGTTTAATGTTTCGGGTTTTGTTTCAAATGGAATAGTTGATTGTGATATTAATCAAAGTGGTAGAATTATTAATATGACAAATAATACTTGTGTGATAAAACCTAATTTATTTATTGATGAAAATGATGTAACTGCAAATCATAGTGCTCTTATAGGTACATTTTCATTTGATGAGATATTTTATTTAATGAGTAGAGGTATTTGTAAAAAGGATGCGGAAAATTTATTAACTCAAGGTTTTCTTTTAAAAAATATTACTTATTATAAAGATAGTTTAAAAGAAATTATAGATAAGTATTGGAGGTGATATAAAATGCACCGTGAAGATTTTAATATTTTAAATTCAGGAATTATTTATTTTGATAATGGAGCTACTACGTTAAAACCAAAAATATTAAGTGAAGCTATTTCTGATTATTATAATAATTATAGTTCAAATGCTCATAGGGGTGATTATTCATTAAGCATTAAGGCTAGTCAAAAGTATGAAGAAACTAGGGGATTAGTTAAAGAAATGCTTAATGCTAGAAAGGATAGTGAAATTGCTTTTACAAGTGGTACAACTGATTCAATTAATAAAATTGTTTTTGGATATTTTAAGTATCATTTAAATAAGGGTGATGAGGTTTTACTTACTAAAAGTGAACATGCTTCTAATTTGCTTCCTTGGTTTGAACTCGCAGATGAGATTGGTATTAATATTAAATATATTGATTTAGATGATAATCATGAGGTTACTTTAGAAAATGTTTTAAAGGCTATTTCAGATAAAACTAAGGTTATTTCTATTGCTCATGTTAGTAATGTTGTGGGTGATGTAAGACCAGTGGAAGATATTATTAAATGTGCTCATGAGAGAAATATTTTGGTTTTACTAGATGGAGCTCAAAGTATTCCACATTTAAAGGTTGATGTTCAAATGTTAGATATTGATTTTTTAGCTTTTTCTGCTCATAAGATGTGTGGACCTACTGGTGTTGGTGTTATTTATGGTAAAGAGGATTTATTAAATGAAATAAGGCCAATTATTTTTGGTGGTGGAATGAATGCTGATTTTTCTCATGATGGAAATAGAGTATATAAAACAATGCCTGATAGACTTGAAGCAGGGACTCCTAATGTAGCTGGGGTAATTGGTTTTGGTTATGTTATTAAGTATTTGATGGATATTGGATTTGATAATATTCATAGTATGGAACTTGAGTTAAAAAAATATTTAATACAAAGATTAAAAGAGATAGATAATATTATCATTTATAATGAGCATAGTTCAAGTGGTGTTGTTACTATTAATTATGATGGTATTTTCCCACAAGATTTATCAATTTATTTAGATAAGTATAATATATGCACTCGTGCGGGTAACCATTGTGCAAAAATTTTGAAAGATGAGATTCATATAAAAAATACTTGTAGAATTAGTTTATATTTTTATAATTCTAAGGAAGAAATTGATAAACTTATTTTGGCTTTAAAAAATCCAAATATTAAGAATGAGATTATTTGACAAGATCCTTACATTTTTATATAATTATTTTAAGGCAATGAAGAAAAATAGTAGTAAGTAAAGGTATTTATAGTGAGTCTAGTTGTGGTGGAATCTAGATAATATTTTCTTATGAACGCGTTTCTTATGTTAAGCTGTTTGTATAATCTGCATTAAAGGTTTAAAGTTGCATAGAAATTTCTATGAAATAAGGTGGTACCGCGGGTTTTCTCGTCCTTATTTTGTAGAGTTTTTTTATATATAGGAGGGTTATTATGTATGAAAAATTAGAAAAAGTTATTAATGATGTTATGATTGCTTTAGGTTATGAATATAGTTCAAAGGTTATTAAATCTAATATATCTGGTGTTGATTTTCAATGTGATGATGCTTTTAAAATGGCTAAGGTTTATCATAAATCTCCATTTGATATTGCAAGTGAAATTGCAAGTAAATTAGAGAATATTGAATATTTTAAAGAAGTTTATGCTCAAAAGCCTGGTTTTATAAATATTGTAGTTACTGATAAATTTATAAATGATTCTTTAAGAGAGGTTATTAAAAGTGATAAGTTTGGAGTAAAATTAGAAAGTAAAAAAATTATTATTGATTATGGTGGACCTAATGTTGCAAAACCTCTTCATGTAGGACATTTAAGATCTGCTATTATTGGTCAGGCTATTAATAATATTTTGTCTTTTATGGGTAATGAGGTTATTTCTGATGTCCATTTAGGAGATATTGGCACGCAAATGGGGCAAGTGATTTATGGTATATTAAAAGATTTTCCAGATGGAAATTATGAAAAAATTGATTTAAATTATTTGAATGTTACGTATCCTAAAATAAGTGCTTTATGTAAAGAGGATGATTTAGTAAAAAAAGAGTGTGGTTTAATTACTAAAAAGTTGCAGGAAGGAAATGAAGAATATAGACGTTTGTGGAAGATAATTAGAGAAATTTCTATTAAGGATATAAAGAGATTATATGATTATTTATCTGTTAAATTTGATTATTGGTATGGTGAAAGTGATTCATATAAGTATTTTGATGAGTTGATTAAATATTTAGATGATGAAAAGATTTTAAAATTAGATGATGGGGCGAAAGTGGTTTATGTTAAAGAAGATGAAGATAAAATAGAAATACCTCCTTGTTTAATTCAAAAATCTGATGGTGCTTATTTGTATGCAACTTCTGATTTGGGTAGTATTTGGCAAAGAAAAAAAGATTTTAATCCAGATGATATTATTTATATTGCTGATAATCGTCAAAGTATGCATTTTCTTCAGGTTTTTAGGGTTGCTAGGAAATCACATATGTTTTTAGGTGGTTTAGAACATCATGGGTTTGGAACTGTTAATGGTAAAGATAATAAACCATTTAAGACAAGAGCTGGTGATGCTTTAAAATTGGATGATTTAATAAATGAAGTTAAGAAAGAATTTATTAATTTAAGGGAAGAAAATAAAAATATGTCAAATGATGATTTAGATAAGATTGTAAATTCTATTTTAAAATTTGCTGATTTACAAAATGATTTAACTAGAAATTATATTTTTGATATTAAGAAATTTAGTGAAGTAAATGGAAAAACTGGGCCATATATTTTATATACTTATTTAAGAATAAATAAGTTATTAGAGGATGTTTCTTTTGACTTATCAGATAATATTTATAGTGATACGGATAGGCTTTTAAGATTAAAACTTTTAGATGTTACTAGTGTTATAGAATTATCTGCTAAAGAAAGAAGACCTCATTATATTGCAATGTATTTATATGAGCTTTCGGTAATAGCTAATAATTTTTATCAAAATAATTATATGTCAAGTTTGTCTGGACAAATTAAATCTGATTTAACAAATGTTTTAACTTTTAATAATAAAGTGATTGAAGTTTTATTAAATTTATTAGGTATATATATTCCAAGGGCTATGTAATGTTGAAAAAAATTTGTTGTTTCTATGTGAAAAATATGCTATGATATGTATAGTAGAGGAGGGAATTATGGAAGCTAGACACAAGAATGCTTTAATTGGTGCTTTACTTGCTGTGGTATTTGTTATGACAGTTGGTTATGCTGCGTTTGCACAACAATTAACAATTAATGGTACATCTACAATTACATCAAAATGGGATGTTCATATGGAAACAGGAAAAGCTGCAGGTAGTTCAACAATGAGTACTGAGCCTAAAGGCACTGTTACAGTTGCCGATGGAGGATTAACTGCTACTTTTAGTGCTGAATTGGTTTCACCTGGTGATACAGTTACATTTACAGTTCCAGTTGTTAATAAAGGTACTATTGATGCTAAATTAAGTAATATTAGTTTATCTGGTGATGGTATGACTGTTTCAGGCATGACTGCTATATCAAGTGATGGTAATATTAAATATACTGTCACTAGTCCAGGAACTGCTACTTTAGTTAATACTACTGGAACCGCAAACGTTGTTGTTGTAGCTGAATTTGTTGATAAAGCTGAAGGCAACACTAATGCTTATAATTCAACTGCACCACTTACAATAACAATGAACTATGTTCAAGCTTAAAAACTCAATATGAGTTTTTTTATTTCTGTTTTTTTGCTATTGAAAAGAGCTATAAAATGTGATATATTTTATATAGAGTAGAGATACTACTTGAATATTATATGGGGAGGACGACATGGATAATAAAAACAAAAATGTATTAATAGGAGCTTTACTTGCGGTTGTATTTGTTATGGCGGTAGGGTATGCAGCATTTGCACAACAATTAACTATTAATGGAACAGCTGAAATTACATCAAAATGGGATGTTCATATGACAGCAGGAACTACAAATGCTGTTGCTGGAAATACTTCTGCTACAAAACCATCTGGAAGTGTTACAGTTGCTGAAGGTGGATTAAAAGCTGATTTTACTGCAAGTTTAGTTTCACCTGGTGATACAGTTACATTTATTGTTCCAATTGAAAATAAAGGTACAATTGATGCTGTATTAGATACTATCACTTTATCTAGTTCAACTGATGGAATGGTAATTGACAATACTGGTTTAACTGCTACTACACAAGATGGTAACATTAAATATACTGTAACTAGTCCAGGAACTGCTACGTTAGTTAATACTACTGGAACTGCAAACGTTGTTGTTAAAGCTGAGTATGTTAGTTATGCTAATCAAGGTAATGCTCAAAATGTTACTGCTCAACTTACAGTTACAATGAATTACGTACAAAAATAAAACTCATTATTGAGTTTTTTTGTTAGGAAAGTTATATTGTTTTATTGAAAGTGTATTTATATTGAAAATTTGATTTGAAATGTTATACAAAAAAGGTTGACAAGCAATCGTGTTTTTGATATTATTTATACAGAAATGGAGGAAGAAATATGGCAGTTAAACTAAGACTTTTAAGAATGGGAGCTAAAAGAAAACCATTTTATCGTATTGTTGCAGCTGATTCAAGAGTTAAAAGAGATGGTAAGTATATTGAACTTGTAGGTACTTATAATCCTGTAACTGAACCAGCAGAAATTAATATTAATGAAGAAATTGCTTTAAAATGGCTTAATGATGGAGCAATTCCAACTGATACTGTAAAAAGCTTATTTAGTAAAAAAGGAATTAATAAAAAATTTCATGAGTCTAAACAAAAAGCGAGTAAATAATTATGAAATTAGCTGATTTAACGGAATTTTTAGTTAAAAGTTTGGTGAAAGACCCTGATGCTGTTTCAGTAAAAGCTTTCGATGATGATGATTTAATTACTATTGAAGTTATTGTTGATAGTGATGATATGGGAAGAATAATTGGTAAAAAAGGAATTATTGCTTCAGCTATCAGAACTATTGTACAAGCTAGTAGTTATTTAAATCATGATAAAAGAGTACATATTAATATAGCATCTTTATGATGCTTTTTTTAAGGAGATTTTATGGGTAATCAGTTGATTGTTGTAGAAGTTGGCAGTAGCAATATTATGAAAATTTATGAAGATGGAATTCTTTTGAAAGTTATTGATACTGTTTGGATTGGTAAGAATGGCGTGGATGAAGATATTGTTGAGTTTGATGGTAAAACGCCACTTGGTTTATTTAATTTAGGTGTTGCTTTTGGGATGCATGATTTAGATATAAATTATCCTTATATTAGGGTATTGGATAATGATTACTGGGTTGATGATTATAAATCTTATCATTATAATTATATGGTAAGACTTAATGAAGATATTAATGATTTTTCTTATCCCTATATTGCTAGGGAGAATGTTAAATCTTTTAAATCTGCTGAACATTTAATTGAATTTAAAAAACAATATGAATATTCTGTTTTTATTGAATTTAATTGTAATGAACAAATTAATAATGGTATTGGTAATAATAAAGGATCTGCTATATTTCTTCATTGTTTAGGTGATAAGGGATATACTGGAGGTTGTGTTGCGGTTGATAGAAAGGACATGGAATATATTATTAGTTATTTAAAAAGAGATAAAAATCCTCAAATTCTTATTAAAAGAGCTTAAATATTCAATTGTATTTGTTTTAAAAATATATTATAATGTTTTATAGATAGCGAGGTAGTTAAATGGAATATAGTAATTTAAAAATTCCAAATCATGTTGCTTTGATTGTGGATGGTAATGGTAGATGGGCTACTGAAAGGGGAAAGCAAAGAAGTGCTGGTCATGAAGCTGGTTTTATTAATTTGCAAAGGTTGACTAGTTATATTTATTCTAAGAATATAAAGTATGTTAGTGCTTATTTATTTTCTACTGAAAATTTTAAAAGAAGTGAAAAAGAAGTTAATTTTATTATGAATTTATTAACTGGTAAGCTTAAAGATATTTTAAACTTTTGTCATAAGGAGCATATTCATGCTGTGTTTTCTGGAAGAAAAGTTAATCTTTCAGGCAAGGTATTAAAAGCTATGGAAGAAATTGAAAAGGAAACCGAAATATATAAAGATAGAGTTTTTAATATTTGTTTTAATTATGGCTCTAGGGCTGAAATTATTGATGCGACTAAAAAAATTGTTTCTGATGTTAATAGTGGGATTTTAAATATAGATAAGTTGGATGAGGCTGTTTTTCATAATTATTTATATCAAAATGTTCCAGATGTTGATTTGATGATTAGAACAAGTGGAGAAGAGAGATTAAGTAATTTTATGCTTTGGCAAAATTCATATGCGGAATTTTATTTTCCGAAAGTTTATTTTCCAGATTTTAATGAAGATGAGTTTGATAAAGCAATTTTAGAATATACGAAGCGTGATAGAAGATTTGGAGGTATTGATTATGAAAACAAGGGTAATTAGTGCAATTGTTGCTCTTATTATTGTTATTCCATTAATTTTAGTTGGTGGTGTAGCATATAATCTTGGGGTATATGTTGTTTCAATGTTTGCTTTAAAGGAATTTTTAGATATTAAATCAACTAAGAAACAATTACCTATTTTTATTCAATTTATTGCATATATTTTTATGACATTAATAATATTTATGAATTTTAAGGTTACTAATTCAATATTCAGCTTAGATTATAGAGTTTTATCGGCTTTATTTATGACTTTTTTAATACCTACTGTTTTGTATCACGAAAAGGGTAAATATAGTATAAATGATGCTTTTTATTTAATAGGTGGTTTGATTTTTTTAAGTATTTCAATGTCACTTTTGATTCTTGCGAGAAATAGTAGTTTGAATTTATTGATGTTTTTATTACTTATTCCGATGATTACTGATACGTTTGCTTATATTACTGGTATGCTTATTGGAAAACATAAGTTACTTG
This sequence comes from Sphaerochaetaceae bacterium, assembly GCA_963609095.1. Classification (GTDB taxonomy): domain Bacteria; phylum Bacillota_I; class Bacilli_A; order RF39; family UBA660; genus Coprosoma. The sequence goes on from CAVDHX010000024.1 coordinate 25,751, forward strand.
AAGAAATTTCTCCTAAAAAAACAATTGAAGGTATGGTTGGTGGAACATTGATGGGGGTTTTTATTAGTGCGATGTTTTATCATACTGTAATTGATGTTAATTTTTCTAAGGTGAGTTTAGTTGTGATATGTACATTTTTATCAGTGTTAGGACAATATGGCGATTTGGTATTTTCTGCTATTAAACGTTATTTTGGAAAAAAGGATTTTTCTAATCTTATGCCTGGACATGGAGGTATTTTAGATAGACTTGATAGTATAATATTTGTATTACTTGGTTTTATGTTTTTTATTAATATTTTATAGGAGGTTTTTAAATGACATTAATATATTTTATTATAATTTTAGGGGTAATTATTTTAATTCATGAGTTCGGTCATTTTATATTTGCTAAAAGGGCGGGTATATATGTTTATGAATTTTCTATAGGTATGGGACCAAGAATTTTTAAGTGGACAAGGAAAAATGATGAAACTGAATATTCGGTAAGATTGATTCCTATTGGTGGTTTTGTTCAAATGGCTGGTGAGGAAATTGATGATGATGAATCAGTTCCTAGGGATAAAAAGTTTTCTGTTAAAACGTTTGGTCAAAAGTTTATGACGGTTATTGCTGGTATTATGAATAATTTTATTTTAGCTATTGTTTTGTTTTTTATAGTTGCTTTATTTAATGGGGCACCTCAAAATAAGGCAATTGTTGGTAAAATTAGTAAAGGTTATCCAGCATATACATCTGGATTGCAAGAAAATGATCAAATTGTTAAGTTAAACGGTAAGAATGCGAGTAGTTATGATTTGCTTGCTTTAGAACTTCAAGTTAACAGTGGTAAAGAAATTTCTTTGGAAGTTCTTAGAAATGGTGAAGTTAAGACCATTAATTTAAAACCTAAGAAAGTTAAAATTGATGGACAAGTTACTTATAAATATGGGTTTGCTATTAATGATGAAATAAAAAAAGGTTTTTTACCTTCTTTGATATATGCATTTTCTAAAACTATAAGTTTAGTTCATCAAATGGTTTTGATAATTTTATATTTATTTACCGGTAATTTAGGAATTAATTCTTTGGCGGGACCTGTAGGCATCTTTAATGTTGTTGGGTCTGCTAGTAGTGCGGGTATTTGGTCTTTAGTTAGTTTAACTGCATTTTTAAGTATTAATGTTGGCTTTATTAATTTGCTTCCACTTCCAGCGTTTGATGGTGGTAGGTTACTTTTTGTAATTATTGAGAAAATAAAAGGTAAACCTGTTGATTCTAAGTTTGAAAATACAATTCATGCTATTGGCTTTTTCTTGTTAATGCTTTTGATGCTTTATATCACTTATAATGATATTATTAGGTTAATTAAGTAGACTTATGGATAGTAAAATTTTTAAATTTTTAGTTTTTGTTTTAATTATTATAATCGCACTTGTTGTTTCATCAAATTCTGATAAGCAGGAAGTTACACTAGTTAAAACATCTGATGAGTTGACTAAGATTTTGGATATAAAAGGTCTTGTTATAATCGACATTAGAAATAGTGATGAATTTAAAGAAAGTCATATTCCAAATGCTATCAATATTCCATATAATGAACTTAAAAGTAGACTTAAATATAGTTTAAAAACACCCATTTTAGTTTATTCTAAAAATGATTCGCGTAGTCATTTGGCTGCTTTACAATTAAAACAGATGAATTATGTCACAATTTATGAACTTGGCAATATGGAGATATACAATGGAAATTTAATTAAAAGTTAATTTTCTATTTGCATGGATGGCGGAATGGTAGACGCGCTACTTTGAGGGGGTAGTGAGATATATCTCATGCGAGTTCAAGTCTCGTTCCATGCACCATTAGGGAACCTGTTCGGACTATTCGAGCTTTGATATATAGAAATCAATTGAAATGATTGATTTTTTTTGTTTTATAAGAAAAAAATCATAGAAGGGTTGATGTCTATGATTAATGTAATCAAACAAGAAATTGATATGGAGGAGTCTTTAAGAAAAAGATTAGAGATTATCTGTGATTTTTGTAATGCTACTCCAACGTTTTATAAATGGTAGTATAAGAAGAATTGATAAAATTAATTTAAGTTACATTGAGCCACACAGAATTATTATTAATGATATGACTTTTTTTACTTTTAATTACTCTAATGGAATCTATATTAATAACTTGAGTAAAAAGATTAAACTAGCAGAACTTGAAAATTATATTAAATCACACTAACTATTCCCTACAAAGATAGTGTAACAATTTATCGGAATCATTAGAAAATGGTACCAGAATTTAAAACTTTATTTATGATTATGAAAATGGGATTAGCTGAAGTACAAACAGGTAAATTAGATACTGATTTATCAAAAATTGCAAAGCTAATCTCTTTTTCATTATAAGTATAGTTATCTTTTTGATATGATAATTTAAGATAATAATCTAATATGTTTATATTATTAAGTGATGCTTCTTGATATTTTAAATAAGTTTGGATATATTTATCTGAGTACGCTTTAGGTCTAGAACCAAAATGTGATGCAATACAATGAGAAATATGGGATTCCATAGAGGATTTAATATCTGAATATTTCATGGCAATAATACCTTTCCAATGTTTAATGATGTAGTTTTTATATTCAGTAATTTTATCTTTTCTTGTCTGTTTGTCCTTTGATTCAATAATCTCATCTATAATTTTAATAAATTTTTTTTCTTTCATCTGATTTTTTATAAGCCTTATCAATTAAGAAAATGAAGTCAACTATTAATTCAATAACCATCTCATTAATTTCTTTTTGTAAATTCAAAAAAGAGTCTATGTATCTATGCGTTGATAAATTGTTAAAAATTGAATTTAAAATATCAATTAGTTTATATTTATTTTTTTTAAGGCCATATTAATATAAAAATTTTTTGTTTCATAATTTAAAATCTGTGATAAAATATTCGTAGAAAGAGCTCCTTTTTATTGTATTTATAGTGATATTATATCACACTGAGTTCTTTCTTTTTTTTATTTTTTCCGATACTATGTTGCATTATCACTTATGCAAAATGATTGACTAAAATGGAAATATATGGTACATTAATTATAACTTGATGGAGCTGTTATTTCTATTAAGTGCGAAAGGTGGTTAAAACATGAAAATTAGTGTTAAAAAATTAGCTGAAACACAATTTGCTTGCCACGTAGATCAAAATTGCTAATTGATGCTAAACATTAAAGCCCATCTTCATGGGCTTTAATGTGTTTATAAAGGTATAAAGGAGATTTTTATGAGAGTATTAATAAATCCTACTAAGCCATTTTATTTAAATGAAATCAAAAAATCAATCAGATGTGGTAATTTTTCAGAAACAGGGAAAGTAATTGATTATGAAGATGAAATGTTTGTTAGTTTTTTTAAAGAACTGTCAAAATTTATTGACGTTAAAGATTTAGAAAATATTGCAAAAACTAAATATTCAATGAGTAGTAAGGATTTTAACGAAATATTAAAATATTTGATGAATGAAAAATTTGTTATTACTGATGATGAATATAATAAAATATATAATTATGATAAATTATATAATAGACAAAATGCTTATTTCTTTATGGTGTCAGATGATAATAAAAATATTGATTTATATAAAAACAAAAATATTTTAATTTTAGGATTAGGAGGAATAGGCTCTAATGTTGCTGAACAATTAGTAAGAGCTGGGTTTTCTAATTTTATGCTTGTGGATTGTGATATTGTTGAAAGTTCTAATTTAATTAGACAAAATGCTTATTATTCAGATGATATTGGTATGTCTAAAACTACTGCGTTATCAAGAAGATTAATGTTAATAAACAGTAGTATAAAAGTTAATAAATACAACACAAAAATATTTTCTAAAGCTGATGTGTTACAATATATAGAAAAAGCAGATTTCGTAATTTGTACTTTGGATAAACCATATAGAAAAATTAGAAGAATTATAAATTCAGCATGTGTAAAATGTAATAAACCTGTTATTTTTTCCGGATTTGCTGAACACGTCGGTATGGTTGGACCTTTTGTTGTTCCTTATACAACCGCTTGTTTAGAATGTATAGATAAGCAAGATGCCGAAATACCATTTCAAAATGTAAAAATTGCTCCTTCGTTTGGACCTTTATGTAACATCATTTCTTGCATTGTAACAGCGGAAGTGATAAATTATTTTGTAAAATATAATTCGTATAATTTAATAGGATGTACTTTAATGTTTAATATGATTAACTATAAAACGGAAATTATTAAATGGTATAAAAATCCGTCATGTAAAAAGTGTGGTGATAAAAATGATAGTAAGTAATTTAAGTAAAAATATTAGTGGAAGAGATTTACTTGATAATATGAGTTTTAGTTTAAATGTTGGCAATAAGGTTGGATTAATAGGTAAAAACGGTGTGGGGAAATCAACTTTGTTAAAAATTCTGTCTGGCGATTTACTTTGTGATTCTGGTAAGATTAATTTAAATGGTCAAAAGGTAAAAATGTTAAAACAAGAAATTTCTAAAGATGATTATGATTATAGTATTATTGATTATATAAAAAAAGAAAATAATATTTTAAATCTCGAAAAAAGATTACACGAATTAGAAACAAATTTAAATGATGATAACATGGAAGAATATGGTGATATACTAGATCAATATTTAGGTTTAGATGGTTATAATTTTGAAAATAATTTAGGAATGGTTTTAAATGGCCTTAAATTAGATATAGATATTAATAAAAAAGTCGAAACATTATCTGGAGGACAAAAGATAAAAATATTACTTGCTAGTTTACTTTTAAGTAATGCTGATATATTACTTTTAGATGAACCTACCAATAATTTGGATATTGAAGCTATAGAATGGCTAGAAAATTATCTTATAAAATTAGAAAAGCAAATGATAATTGTTTCTCATGATGAAGAATTCTTAAACAATGTAACTAATAAAATTTTTGAATTAGAAAATGGTAAAATTACTGAATATAATTTAAGTTATTCTGATTATTTAAATTATAAAGATATGGAATATAATCATAAACTAGAACAATATGAACAAGCCCAAGAACAAAAGAAAAAAATAAAGGTCCAAATTCAAGAAGCTAAAGAATGGTCAAATAAAGGTTTCTCATCAAAAAAGAAAGATAATGATAAAATAGCCGCTAACTTTGCTAAAGAAAGAACTAAAAAAACATCTGCAAAAGTATCAGGATTATCAAAAGAACTGGAAAAAATAGAAATTGACTCTAATTTTAGAAAACGTGAAGCCATTAATTTTACTGTAGATTACTCAGATATAACAGGAAATGGCGATATTTATATTGAAGATTTAGTATGTGGCTATAATGATTTTAAAATACCATCTATAAAAGTAGATATTCCATTTGGAACTAGAATACAAATATACGGTAAAAATGGTAGTGGTAAAACGACATTTATAAAAACACTTTTAAATGAAATTAAACCTATTAGTGGAAAAGTATATATAGGAAATGATGTTAAATTTGGATATATTTCTCAAGATAGTTTAGAAACCAATTCTGCAAATCTTTCAATATATGATTATTTGTCACAAAATACTGGCATTGATAAGAGCATGTTGTTTAATATTCTTAATAAATTTCATATAGCGTATGAAGATAAAGATAAACCTTATTTGACTTTATCACCAGGTCAAAGGACTAGAGTCAATTTGGCTAAATTAGCTATAAATAAAATTAATACATTAATATTAGATGAAGCAACTAATCATTTAGATATAGAAGCAATTCATGTGCTAGAAGAAGTTATTGATACATTTAATGGAACAATCATTAGTATTTCTCATAATAGAGCTTTTAACGAATATTTAAAGTCTGATGTTATTTTAAATATTGAAGATGCTAGTTTGACATATCCAGATAAAAAAGTAAAAAAAAAATGAAAAAAGTATAAATATTATATAGAGTTGATGCAAATATTTTTTAACATTATAATTAATACATCAAATACAATTGAACTTTTTACCAAAGTATGCATAGTCTCTTCAGTAAACTCTCCATTATGAAATTAACCCTTGAATATCAAGGACTTTTTTTTATGTTTTAATTTAATTAGGTACAAATCAAGTATATTTTTACAATTAACTTTTTCCTCCTAGCTTATTTTAGTTGAATTTTAACCATTGTATTGTTTATAATCAACTTATAGAGTAAGGGGTTGTTTTTGTATATCCGAAATCATTTTACATTATCAGATGAAAAGTCTGATGTTATTTATATTTATGATAATATAGTTGTTTTTTGTGTTGGGCAAATCGAACAATAAAATTATGATAAAGCATATAGTAGATATAAAAATAGTGTTTTAACGTGGAAGAACAATTTGTGAAATCATATTTATATTAAAAATTTATAAAAGTATTAAAAAGAATTACTGTATAAAAAATTGCTGTCATTATGTTAGTATTTTTTTCATTCAACAATTATATTTTAATTTGAAATATGCTATTTTAAAGTCCTATTGATAAAGTTATAATTATGAATTTTTTGGTTTTAATTTAATATGTAAATGCCATACGTTAAGTATGATGCAAATAATAACCATATTATGTATGGTATATTAATATATGCTGATATTTTATTTACCTTGTAAAATTTATAAATCATTATTACGACAATTATTAGTAATATTATAATCCAAATTAATGCGAATAAATACCATTTAAATATGAAGAAGATAATTGGCCAAATACCATTTATGATTAAATTTGTATAGTATATTTCTTTGTTTTTGTTGTTTTGTAAATAAAAACTTATACCCATTAAAATGTATAAAATAGTCCATGCAATTGGAAAGATAATTCCTGGTGGTGAAAATAAAGGCTTTGATATATTTTGATAATTCATAAATGGACTTATAATTATTCCTATAAAGATACCCATAATTAATGGTATAGCTATATTTTTTAATAAATTTTTCATGTTATCACCTATTATTATAATATGTAAATGACAAAAAAATATAATTGTATTATAATATTTTACGTAGAGAGGATTGATATTAATGGGGATGCTTACAAAGAGTAATAGGAATGAAGATGATTTGTTAACTTTAAATTTAAATGATAGGAATTTTTCTATTTCTTTTGATAATGTTGAAAGGAAAATAAAATTAAATGAGAAAAGCTCAATTTTATTAGAAAAAGCTATTAAACAAAATTGTTTTTTAATTAAAAATGATAAATTGATTAAGGTAGGTAATTATAAAATAGTTTTAAAGAATGATGATGTAAGTAAGCTATGGTTAAAATCATTTGATAAATTAGTAGAATATAAGTTAATATTAAAAAATAATTCAAATTATATAGTTTCTGATAAAGGGAAAAAATATTTTAGAGAATATTGTTAACATTATTTTTATAAATAATGTTTTTTTGTTTTTTTGAAGGAATTTGCAATTTTACGTCGTATATTAATAAGTGAGGAGGTTAAAATGGAAATATTGAATATTATAAATCTAACAAAGAAATATAAAAATGGAACTGATGAATTGTATGCATTAGATAATATTAATTTTAAAGTAAAAAAGGGTGAATTTGTTATTATAACTGGTAAAAGTGGAAGTGGTAAAAGTACTCTTTTACACTTAATAGGGGGATTAGATTTTCCAACAAGTGGAACTGTTTTGGTTAATAATACAGATATTTATAAGTTAAATGATAAAAATTTGACTATTTTTAGAAGAAAGTATATTGGAATTATATATCAATTTTATAATTTAATTCCTGTTTTGAATGTTTTTGAAAATATTATTTTACCGGCTTTATTTGATAAAAGAAAAATAAATGAAGAAAAAATTAATAATTTATTAAATAAATTAGGACTTAATGGTAAGAATGATTATTTGCCAAATGATTTATCAGGTGGTGAACAACAAAGAGTTGCGATTGCTAGAGCTTTAATTAATCGGCCTAAATTGGTTTTAGCTGATGAACCAACTGGGGCTTTAGATAGTAAAAATAGTAAATATATAATGAAATTATTAAGGTTTTATAATAAGAAATATAAGCAAACTATTATTATGGTAACTCACGATACTTCTTTAGTTAGTTATGCCGATAGAATAATAACTATGTCTGATGGTAAGATAGAAAAGGATATTATTAATGATAAGCATTAAATTTTTAAAGAAAAATAAAAAGCAAACAATTACTATGGTTATGGGCATTATTTTATCAAGTGTTTTACTTTTTAGTATTGGCATTTTATTTTCTTCATTTAGAAATTTTATGATAGAAGATGTTAAAAAAAATGTTGGAAATTATCATGTAAAAATAGTTGGTAATATAAATGATGTAGATAAAAAACAAATTTTAAGTATAAAGAAAAAAAATGAGTATTATATAAGATTTAAAAATATAAAAAATGTATATAGTTATACTGAAAATATTTGTGAAAAAAATCAATGTTTAGAGGTTATTTATAATACAAAATTGCTTTCTTTATATGGTGTTACTGATAATGATAATTTATTAAGTATATTCAAGAAAATTATAACGTTAATTGTTTTGATTTTATCGTTGGCTGTGTTTTTTATTGTTTATAATTCTTTTAATATTTCTTTAGTAAAACAAAAGCGAGATATATTTTTACTTAAAGTAAGTGGAGCTGATAATAGGTGCTTGTATAAAATTTATTTTTTTCAAGGAATTATTGTTGGATTGATTGGCATAATAATTGGTTTTTTAGTAAGTATGGTTATGAATATTTTTTCAATAAAGTTTATTAATTTGTTTTTATATGAATTTTTTAGAGGAAGTTTAAAATTATCTATTTATTTTGATTTTATTTTAATACCGTTTTTTTTTATAATATTAATTGTTTTTTTGTCATCTTTATTTCCACTTAGAAATTTGAATAAATATAAGATTGTTGATTTATATAATCCTATAAAAAACAATTATATAAATAAATATGATTTTAGGAAAAACTTTGTTTTAAATTATTCTCTTATAAATTATGAACGTGAGAAGCATAATTATAGAAATTTAATTATATGTTTATTTATCCTCTTATTTCTTTTTAATAGTTTTTTTTCGTTTATGCGATATACTTTTAAAATAATTAATGATTATGTTATTCTTCCAGAATATGATTTGTTAGTAAAAGCAGATATTGACGTGGTTAAAGATATTGATAGAAAATTGGTTCCTAGTAAGTCTATTATATATAATTCATGTAATGGAAAGGTTCAAATAGCTAAAGATAAGTTTAATAAAAATCAAAAAGTGGGTAATGCTTTAATAACTAATTTAGGTGGTAATGAATTAATTAATTTTGTTTTTGAGGTAAAAAGTGAAAATGATTTGATGGTTAAAAATAATTATATTCCTTTTAACAAATTGGATAAGGTTATATTGAATGATGAAAAATTATCTATTTCTTTAACTAATAAAATACCATTTGGATTTAAATCTTTATTAAAAAGTGATATTGTAATTTTGAATTTAGATAATAATAATTTTTCTAAATTTTGTTTAAATTATGATACCATTGGTTATTTTAAAACTGATAAAAGTAATCTTGATGTATTTTTAAATAATTATGCTATAAAAAATAATGTTGATTTAATTTATAGTAATGTTAAAAAAGCTAAACAAATTATTTCAAATATTGTTTTATTGATTAAAGTATTTATTTATTTAATTATAGTTTTAATAATTTTAATATGTGTTACAACTATTTTTAATATTGTATCGGCTAATATTAAGTTTAGAAAAAGGGAACTTGCAAATTTAAAATCATTAGGTTTTTTAAATGTTAATATTGTTGAATTGTTATGCTTAGAATGTTTTATTATTACATTTAAAGCTTTTATTTATGCTTTACCATTTATTTTACTTGTATTTAAGTTTTTTTATAATAATCTTGGCAAAGTATTTAAATTAAATTTATCTATTTTTGATTATGAGCTTTTAACTGTAAGTTTTGTATTGTGTTTAATCATAGTTATTATATGTATGCTTTTAAGTTATATGTCTTTAATGAAGGAAAGTTTAATTATAAATATAAAACAGGAAATTTTTTAAAATTTCTTTTGATTTTCTTGCTTTTTTTAGTAAACTCATGTATATTATTATTGTACTTATTTCAAAGTTTAAAAGAACTCCATCTTTTTTTCTTGGATTTAAGCGTATTTATATAAAGGAGGATATTATGGCTTTAAGTAAAGAACAAAAGGAAACTTTAGTTAAAAAGTATGCCAGAAAAGATAATGATACTGGATGTGCTGAAGTACAAATTGCTATTTTAACTGAAGAAATTAAAGAATTAACTGAACACTTAAAAACACATATTCATGATTATCATTCACGTCGTGGTCTTCTTAAAAAAGTTGGTAAACGTAGAAGTTTACTTAAATATTTAATGAAGAAAGATGTTACAAGATATCGTGAAGTTGTTAAAAGTTTAGGACTTAGAAAATAATAGTAGACACTCTTTTTAGAGTGTCATTTTTATGGGAGGATTTATGAAAAAAACGTTTGAATTAGATTTTTTTGGAAGAAAGTTAATTGTTGAGACTGGTGAAGTTGCTAAGCAAGCTGATGGTGCTGTTATTGTTAGATATGGTGATACAGTTGTTTTATCTACAGTAGTTGTTGGTAAGGAAGCTAAGTTACTTTCTGATTTTTTTCCTTTAATGGTTTTATATCAAGAAAAGTTATATTCTGTTGGTAAAATTCCAGGAGGATTTATTAAAAGAGAAGGTAGACCTAGTGAAGCTGCTACGCTTGCTGCTCGTATGATAGATAGACCTATGAGGCCTCTTTTTCCTGATGATTTTAGAAATGAGGTACAAATTGTTAATACCATTTTATCAGTTGATCCTGATAATTCGCCTGAGCTTACTGCGTTATTTGCTTCTTCTTTAGCTACTTCAATTAGTAAGATTCCATTTAATGGTCCGGTTGCTGGAGTTAAGGTTGGTAGGGTTGATGGTAAATTAGTTATTAATCCAACTGTTTCTGAAGCATTGAATTCTGATATTGATTTAACTGTTGCCGGTACTTTAGATGCTATTAATATGGTTGAATCATCTGCTAAAGAAGTTGGGGAAGATGATATGTTAGAGGCTTTGATGTTTGGTCATGAAGCTTTGAAAAAGCTTGTTCAATTTGAAAATGATATTGTGAAAGAAATTGGCAAAGAAAAAATGGAATATGAAAAATTAGAAATTTCTTCAAAGCTTGAGAAAGAGGTTTCTGATTTAATTGAAAAAGATATTGATGAAGCTTTAAGAATAAAGGATAAATTAGAAAAATATAATAGGTTAGATGAAATTAAAGAAAATTTAATTAATAGATATAAAGAAGAAAATGAAGATATGAAGCCTGATGAATTAGCTCAGCTGATTGCTAAGGTAAATATTATATATGGCAAAGTAGAGTATAATTTATTTAGAAATATTGTTGTTAAAGAAAAGGTAAGAGCTGATGGAAGGGCTATGGATGAGATTAGACCATTATCTGCTTCTGTTGATTTTTTACCTAGAACTCATGGTTCTGCTTTATTTACAAGGGGACAAACTCAAAGTTTATCTGTAACTACATTAGGTGCTTTAGGGGAACATCAAATATTGGATGGTCTTGGATTAGAGGATTCTAAGAGATTTATGCTTCATTATAATTTTCCTCAGTTTTCTGTTGGTGAGACTGGAAGATATGGAGCTCCTGGTAGAAGAGAAATTGGTCATGGAGCACTTGGTGAGAAAGCTTTATTACAAGTAATTCCTTCTGAAGAAGAGTTTCCATATACTATTAGGGTTGTTTCTGAAATATTAGAAAGTAATGGTTCATCTTCACAGGCAAGTATTTGTGCGGGATGTATGAGTTTAATGGCTGCTGGAGTTCCTATAAAAGCACCTGTTGCAGGAATTGCTATGGGTTTAATTACTGCAGGTGATGATTATACTATTTTAACTGATATTCAAGGAATGGAAGATCATTTAGGTGATATGGATTTTAAGGTAGCTGGAACTAAAGATGGTATTTGTGCTTTGCAGATGGATATTAAAATTAAGGGTATAACTAAAGATATATTAAAAGAAGCTTTAAAGCAAGCTAAAAAAGCTAGGTTAGAAGTTTTGAAGGTTATGCTTGATGCGATTGATAGTCCAAGAGATGAAGTTAGTAAATATGCACCTAAAGTAATGACATTTATGATTAATCCAGATAAGATTAAAGATGTTATTGGTAAAGGTGGAGATATGATTACTAAGATTATTTTAGAATCTAGTCATGTTAATAGTGTGAATGATATTAATGCTGTTAAGGTAGATTTAGAGGATGATGGTAGGGTAGTTATATATCATAGCGATAAAGATGTTATTGAAGAAACTGCTAATAGAATTAAGAATATTGTTAGGGAAGTTGAAGATAATGTAATTTATACTGGTAAGGTTGTTAAGGTTGAAGATTTTGGCTGTTTTGTAGAATTATGGCCTGGATGTGAAGGATTAGTTCATGTTTCACAGTTAGATTCTAAAAGAGTTGAAAAACCTTCCGATTTAGTTAAGATTGGTGATGAAATTTTAGTTAAATCATTAGGCTATGATAAAAAAGGTAGATTAAATTTATCTAGAAAAGATGCTATAAGTTTAAAAAAATAATATGAGGTGAGGTGAAAATATGCGTAAAGATTTTTATAGTATACCGGGAAATATTAATATGGTGCTTAATGAAGAAATAAGGTTAAAAAAAAGATTGGAAGAAGAAGTAAAAAATGTAAAATATAAATCAGTTAAATTATCACATAAATGTTTGTTTGGTGTGGCTGCACAAATGTCAGTTATGGCATATTCTTGTTTAAATGGTATGAGATATGATGGATGTTTGTTAACTGGTGTTGGTGCTTTTGCACTTGGAGCATGTGTTCCTAGTTTGATAAAAAAGGTTAGAATTGCTGATAAAGAGTATCAGATTTATTTGGCTAATAAAAATATTGAATTTTTAAATAAGAAAAAAGTTAAAATAAAAGAGTATATGTAAGATTATACTTTTTTATAGTTGAAAAGAATTTAAATTTTATAAATAATAATTGTAAATAAATGTTTGATTGTTAAAAGGAAACATTTATTTCTTTTTTATTGTGAAAAAATGTTGAAAAATAAGAATAATCGTGTTATATTAATGGCGTGTTTTTTTAGGGGGATAGTATGACAATAGAAAATTTAAAAATAACTAGTGCTTTGTCTAATGTTACACGTTTAAAATTGGAACGTAATCAAGAAGACTTTCAAGGTTATCCTTGTGTTGATAAACCTTGGGAACAATATTATGAAGGATATATTTCTGATTTAAAAAATACAAGAACTGTATATCAAGAAATTGTTCATAATAATATTGATTATCCGAAGGATATTGCTTTAGAATTTTTTAAGTCTAAAATTAGTTATCGTAGTTTTTTTAATAATGTAGATTCTGCTGCAAAGTCGTTTAAGGAATATGGTGTAAAAAAAGGTGACTTTGTTACTATTTGTATGCCTGGATTACCTGAAACGGCATATAGCTTTTATGCTCTTTCAAAGATAGGTGCAATTGCAAATATGATAACTCCTTTTTTTGGCTCTAATGAAAATTTAATTAAAAGAATTGAGGATTGCGAGAGCGATGTTTTGATTGTAATGGATAGTTTTTATGATGAAATTAAAGATGCCATTAAAAAATCATGTATTAAAAATGTAGTTATTGTACCAACTTTGAATTCATCTATATTTGGTTTATTTGCAAAAAAATACAATCTTGAAAAAGGGAGTAATGAACTTTATTGGAATTCTTTCATCAAAGATGGTAAAAAACGTGCTGTACCAGATACTGTTGAGTATGAACCAAATATGCCAGTTGTAATGATGTGTACAAGTGCATCTACTAGTAAATCACCAAAAGGAGTTTTGCTTTCAAATGATAGTATTCAAAATTCAATTCAATCTTATCCTGCATTAGGTGTTGATTTAACTAGAAAACAAAAGTTTTATCAAATTATTCCTATGTGGTGTTCTACAGGGTTAATAACTTGTCTTCATCTTCCATTGGCTTATGGAACAACTGTGTTTATGGATCCAAGGGTTAATCGTGAAGTGTTTGTTAAAAATATTATAAAAAATAAACCTAATTATGTTGTTGGCACTACTAGTATGTTTGAAGGATTTTTATATGATGAGTTGGTTGGTAATAGTGATTTATCTCATTTTAATTATCCATTTGAAGGTGGGGAGTATTTGAGTCCTGATGTTGCAAGACAAATAAATGAGGTTTTTGAAAAACATGGCAGCAAAGCTAAAATGGGTGCTGCATATGGGCAGTGTGAATGTGGTGCTGCTATAACTTCTCAAACGCAGAAAGTTAATCATGAAAATGGCTCTGTAGGTATTCCACTTCCTGGAGTTTTGATTAATGCTTTTGATGAAAACAATAATAAACTATCTTATTATGAACCTGGTGAAATTTATGCTCATACTCCATGTGGTATGCTTGAATATTTTAAAGAACCAGAAAAGACTAAATCATATTTTTATATTGATGAAGATGGTATTAAATGGAATCGTACTGGAGATATTGGATATATTGATGAAAATGGTGAATTATTTATTTTAGGTAGAGATAGTGATAATTCTATTATTAATGGGCATAAAATATATAATTTTGAGGTTGAAAATACTATTATGAATCTTGATGAAATTAAAATGTGTGAAGTATTCGGTATGGAAAAAGATGATTCTAATAACTTGCTTGCTCATATCATTTTTACTGATGAATTTGCTTTATCATTAACTGAAGATAGTTTAAATGATGAATTAAAGAAAATTCAAGATTATATTTATGAAGTAACTGAAAATAAGTATATGGTTCCTACTGTTTTTAAAATTAGAAAGAGTTTTCCTTATACAAAGGGAAGCAAAAGAGATTTATTTAAAATGAAAGAAGAGGAAGATGGATTTATTTATATGGGTGAATATGTTCCTACTAAGGTAAAAAAATTAACATTAAATCATTAATTAAATGTGCTGGATATTTATATTTTTATAAATTCAGCATTTTTATTTTGTATTTTTTCTTTGATTAAATGACTTTTTATTAGAAATTTGATACAATGTTTATAGTAAAGGTGTGATGATATGGTTTTAACTAATTTAACTTTTTTAATTCTTTTTAGTATTTTTTATGTAGTAGGTATTTCATATTTGTATTTTAAAAAGATGAATATAAATAGTAAAGAAAAAAAAATATATGCTGCAATGCTTATATTTAATTTAATTGGTCTTTTTCTACAATTGCTTTGTTCGTTTGTATCAGAAAAATATGAGGTTATACCAATTATTATTAGTAATTTGACTTTAAAGGCTTTGCCCGTATATTTTGTTGTTTGGATATCATTAATGTTTTTATATTTGATTGAAATAACGTTTAAAGATAATAATAAATTAACTTTTTTGACTGTTGTCATTTCTATTATAACATCTATTATTATTGTTTTATCACCTTTTGAATTATATAGAAATGTTATGGAGTCTGTCTATTATGTTCATGGGTTAGCTACTAATATTACATTTATTTATTCAATGGTTTTAAGTGTTTTAATGACTTTAATATTAATTATTAAACATAATAGCATTGATGTGAAAAAATCAATGCCTATTTGGCTTTTTCTTGTTTTAGGTATTGTTATGATGATTATTCAAATGATAAATCAAAGTTTAGTTATTACTGTTGCGGTTGAAAGTTTAGTTTGCTGTCTTATGTATTTTACTATTGAAAATCCTGAGATTCAGTTGTTAAGTGAACTTTATAAAAATAAAAAATTAATTGAAAAGGCTAATGAGGATACATCTAATTTCTTATTTAAAATGACACAAGATATTAAAAGGCCTGTAAAAGAAATAATTGAAATTAGTAAAAATATGGAAGAACTTGATAATATTTCTGATTTAAAAATATCTGCTAAAGAAATTAATAATAAATCTATTGATGTTGATTATTTAATAAATGATGCTTTAGATGTTTCAAATATGAACACTAGAACTTTAAAAATATATGATAGTAGATATAATCCTGTTAATCTTTTTAAAGAAGTTGAATATCGTTTTGAAAATGATTTGGATAAAAATGTTAAATTTACTTTTGAAATGAGTAAGGCAATACCGAGTTATTTGTATGGTGATTCAATTAAGTTAAAGCAAGTTATAAATTCACTTTTAAATAACGCTAAAGATCATACTTCATCTGGTGAAATTGTTATGTCGGTAAGTGGACTTGTTAAATATGGTATTTGTCGTTTAATTATTGATGTTACTGATACTGGTAAAGGTATGAGTATTGAAACGGTTAATGAAATTTTAAGTTTAAATAGTGAACAACTTTCTAAAATTAATCTGCATAATCGTGATGGTGAAATATTAAAATTAAAGGAAGTTAAAAAATTAGTTACACTTTTAGGCGGTAATATGATGGTCAAGAGTGAAGAAGGTAAAGGTACTACTGTTAATATAGTTTTAGATCAAAAGATTGTTGAAACAAAAGAAACAGAAATATCTAAGAAACTTGAAAATTATGAACAAACTCTTTATAAAAATAAAAAAGTTATGGTTGTAGATGATGATGCTAAAGAGCTTGCTAGAATAACAACATATTTAGAAGTTCATGATGCTGATGTAAGTGGTTCTTTGTTTGGTAGAGATTGTATTGAAAAAATTTCTTCTAATGTTAAGTATGATTTAATATTATTGGATGATGAAACATCTACTTATAGTGCGTTAGAAGTTTTAAAGGAATTAAAGAGAAACAAGAAATTTAATACACCTGTTGTTGTTTTGATTAATGATAATAAGGAATTTATTAAACTTCATTATCTTCAAGACGGATTTGCTGATTGTGTAATGAAATCAAAACTAGAAAGTGAAATAAATAGAATAATGAAAAGGTTTTAAGCCTTTTTTTGAAAGGAAGAAAATTATGTATAATAATAAAAAAATATTTATTTTAGGAATGGGAAAAAGTGGTGTTAGTGTTGCAAAGTTGCTTGCTAAAGATAATCAAGTATTAGTTACTGATATTAAGTGTGATAACAAAGAAGTTATTTCAAATTTAAATGAACTTGGTGTTAATGTAATTATAACTAAAAAACAAGAAGATATTTTTGATGATAGTTATGATTTAGTTGTTAAAAATCCTGGTGTTAGGTTGGATCATCCTGTTATTTTAAAGGCAAATGAATATGGTATTCCTGTAGTTACTGAATTGGAAGTTGCTTATGGATATTTACCTAATGTAAAAATTGTTGGAATAACTGGTTCAAATGGCAAAACAACAACAACTACAATTATATATGATATTTTAAAGATGGCTAAATTGCCAGTTCATTTAGCGGGTAATATTGGTTATCCTTTATGTGATCAAATTGGTGATATTAATGATGGCGATATTTTAGTTATTGAAATTTCTTCACATCAATTAGCTAATTTTGATAAGTTTAAGGTTGATATTGCGGTTTTAACTAATTTATGTCCTGTTCATTTAGATCATTTTGGTAATTATGATAATTATAAAAATACTAAGTTGCGTATATTTAATCATCAAGGTAATAATGATATTGCTATTATAAATAAATCTGATGAGGAGGTATATAAAAGAACCTTAAATTTAAATAGCAGGAAATTATATTTTTCTTCTGAAAGTGATGCGGATATATGTATTAAAAATGATTTCATTGTTTACAATGGTGAAAGGATTGTAGAACTTTCTGATATTAGAGTAAAAGGAATGCATAATTATGAAAATATTATGGCTGCAATATTAGTTAGTAAGCAATTTGGAGTTTCTAATTTAGTTATTAAAGAGGTTTTAAACAATTTTGCTGGTGTTGAGCACAGATTAGAATTTGTTACTAGAAAAAATGGGAGAGAATTTTATAATGATTCAAAGGCAACTAATGTAGATTCTACTATTACTGCTTTAAAATCATTTAAAAATAATGTTATTTTACTTTTAGGCGGATTAGATAGAGGTCATAGTTTTGAGCCTTTAAAGCCTTATTTAAATTGTGTTAAGCATGTTGTTTGTTTTGGGCAGACAAAAGAAAGAATAAAAGAATTTTGTTTAAAAAATAATATTGATGTTACTGTAGTTGATAGTATTGAGGAAGCTACAAAAGCTGCCTATAATATTTCTGATGAAGAAGATACTATTTTGCTAAGTCCTGCATGTGCGAGTTGGGATCAATATGATCATTTTGAACAACGTGGTGAAGAATTTAAAAAGGTTGTTAATGAACTTTAATTTGTTATAGAAAACACATAAAATTTAAAATTATGTGTTTTATTGTATAGTGATCATTATAAAAATTTACAATATAAAAGATATATGTTATTATTATGATAGTGGAGGGTGTGAAGGTGAGAAAAGCAAAATATTTATTTTTAACGATATTATTGTTTATGTTTTGTTCATGTAATGTAATTGCTGAAACTATTAACAATACTTCTAATATTGTATGGAAAGATAGTGATAAATCTAATTCGATTAATGTTGGTGATGAAGTGTCGGTAGTTTATAAAACTGGAGCATCTGATTTCAATGTTACACAGCAGTTTTATGTTTTAAAAAATGAAGGTAAATATACATATTTATTTTCAAAGTATAATTTAAATGTTGGTACATATAAAACAAATTCTGATGTCAATATTGGTATAACGGCACCATCTATTAAAGCATGGGTTGGTTATGATGTGGAAAATTATGGACCTGTAACGCAAGAAGAAATGACAAATAGTTTAAATACTTGGTTAAATGATTATAAAAATGAATTGAAAAATAATTATAATTTAAATGTTGAAAATGTTTTCTTATTATCAAGGGAAGATGCTATAAATTATTTGCTATTGACATCGTCTGATGAAAATATGGCATATAAATATAATAATGATAAATATGGAAATACATCTTATTGGCTTAATGATATGTATGACTCTTCAAGTAGATATTTTATTAATGGTTCAGATAATACAATAAGTAAACAAGCAGATGGATATTCTGGAATAAGACCGGTTGTAAAAGTTCAAACAAAATATTTGAATGGAATCAATATTAATTATGTAAAACCACAAAATATATCATTATCTAAAAACGATTTATGTTTAATGATTGATAATTTAAAGCAATGTTTTACATTTCTTAAAAAGGGAGAAGATAATACTAATTATTATTTGGCTAATTATAATTTAAATGTTGGATATTATTATAATCAAGCTAAAAAAATTGGAATTCAAGATTCCTCTATTAGGGCATGGGTTGATGATTCAACACCAAATTATGGTAGAGTTTCTTATAAAACTTCGACTGTATATTTTCAAGATTATAAAGATAGAATATTTAATAGTGGGTATAATATTTTATCAATTAATTATTTAAGTAAAAAGGATGCTGAAGAAGCTTATTCATTAAATCATTTTGTTGCTGATGGTTCATATTCGATTACAACTGCTTTTAATGATAAAAATGCCTTGTTATATGCAAATACAACTTATTGGTTAAAAGATGGATATAATGAAGGGTATAATTATTATATTAACTCTGAAAATAAAATTGGAGTTGCAAATGATGTATCTGGACTTAGGCCAGTAATTCAGTTAGCTGCTTTAGATGTAACTAATTCGAAAAAATTTAATAATGGTAATGTTAAATACAATAAGAATGATTCAACTATTAGTGTTTATCCGGATGAAGGATATGAACTCGATAAATTATATATTCTTAATTCTAATGGAGAATATTTAAATTATACAAAAGTAAAAACAAATGTTTATAAATTTACAGAAGGAAATTGGAGTGTAAATATATCAGCTACATTTAAAGCAAAAAAATATGAAATTATAAATGGAATTAATCAAATATTTAAGAATAATTCTTTAGAATTTGAATTGAATGCTCCAGATAATATGATTAGTAATATATATATTAATAATAATCTTTTAGATAGTAAGTATTTTAAAATTATTGATAAAAAAATAATTTTAGATAAAGACTATTTAACTACATTGAAAGAAGGAACTCATAGTTTAAAAATAACTTATAAAAATGATACTTTTAATGAAACTAATTTTATTATAAAAAATAATTTAAATGAGGAAAATCCAAATACAAATGATTCAGTAATTTATTATATTGTTTTAATATTTGTGTCGTTTGTATTATGTGTATTATTTAGAAAAAACAAATTTTTAAAGGGTTAAGGAAAACGTAATAGTTTTCCTTTTATCATAGATTGACAACGGTTTATTCTGTTTATATAATTATGGTAGGAGGAGCTTATGAAAAATAAAAATGTGAAAAAATATATTAAATTGGGATTTTTTGCTATTATTTTTATTGGAATATATATTGCATTCGCACTTTTAGTAGGAAATAGCAATAAAGTTAATTCAAATAATTTTTTGATAATAAATAGTTCAATTATATGGCATGAAAAAGGTGGAAAGTGGTATCAGGAATCGGAATTTAAAGAAAATTTTGGTAACCATAAATTTATTGGATATAATAATATGGATGAATTTACGGCAACTAACGTACAATATAATAAATTTAAATGGTATTTATTTGATGACAATTATAATCAGGTAAGTAATGATGATTTTAGATTGGCTTATAGTGGAAATATAAAGGTAAAACCGGTTAATTATATTATAAGTAGTTATAGTGCTAGTGATGACATAGTGCTTGATAATAATATTAAATATGAAAATCAAAAAGCTGAAAAGAAAATTAAAGGTTCATTGACAAAATATTTGTATGATTTTGATGGTGATGGTAAAATGGAAGCACTATATTTGACATCTACATTTTCGTTAATTGCAGAAGATTATAAATCATATTCATATTTATTTTATGTAAAGGATGGAAAGGTTTTGGATAAGAAAGTAGATTCAGCAACTTCATATGGTATAACGGATATAATAGATATAAATGAAGATAATAAATATGAAATAATAGTTAATAGAAATGTTTTAGATAATCCTACTTTAGATGCTTGTTATCAAATATACAATATAGAAAATAATAAAATAACATTAGTTCAAAATTGTTTATATAATAAGTAAATTTTCTTTGAATATAATGTAATATGAATAAAATACATTTGAAAAAAAGTAAAAAATTATTACATGTAAAATTGATTAATTTGATTGCTTTTTTTATTATATTATTTTTAATTTTTGTTTATTTTATTTTTTGTTATATAAAAAAGGCAATAATGCCCTCTATATTTAAATATGGAAGTATTGAAGCTAAAAAATTTTCTAGTATCATTGTTAATGATGCGGTTGATAAATATATTTCGAAGCAAATAGATGTTGATAAAATATTTAATATAGTATATGATAAAAATAATGAAATTAAGTCTATTGATTTAAATACAAATTTAGTAAATTCTTATTTAGTTCAAGCAACTAAAAGCATTCAAAAAAATTTAAAATATATTGAAATGGGTCAAATAGATAAAGTGGAGTATAAAGTTGGTTTATTAGATACATATGAAAGAAAGAATTTGAAAAAAGGAATAATATTTTATTTGAATACTGGTTTTATTTTTAATAATCCAATATTTTCAAATTTTGGTAATCAGATTCCAATAAAATTAGCTTTAACAGGAGATATAGTTAGTAATATAAAAACTGAAATTGAAAATTATGGAATTAATAATGCATTAATAAAAGTTTATGTAAATTTAAAAATGTCGCAGCAAATTATACTGCCTTTTTATAGTAAAGATATAGTTTTGAAGTCAAAAATACCTATTGCTATGAAGATGGTTACTGGGAATGTTCCTAGTTATTATGGAAATTTGAATACTTCTTCAATAAGTATTCCAAATAATTAAGGGGGGAAGTTATGGAGAAAATAAGGGTAAATGAAAATGATTATGAGTTAGTAAAGAATTATAAAGATGGTTTTAATTTGGATGTATTAAATGAAAAATATACATCATATTTTGATGATTATGATTATATATTAGGTGATTGGTCTTATGGAAAATTAAGATTAAAAGGATTTTGTGATAAAGATAATAAAATGTTTAAAAATATTAATGATATTAATGTTTTAGATGATTATATTAAAAAAAATGGAGCATATGATTGTAAATATTTTGTTTTAAAAAAGATTAAATAGTCTTTACATAATATTGTAAAGGTATTTAAAATTTATAAAAAAATTATTTTATAAATGGTATAATATAGAAAGAATAGGGGATGGTTTTATGACAAATAGAATAATTTTAAATGAGACTTCTTATTTTGGATGGGGAGCTAGAGAAAATTTGGTTCCTGAGATTAAAAAAAGAGGATTTAAAAAAATATTGGTTGTTACTGATGAGACTTTAAAAAATTGTGGTGTGACTGATATGGTAACTAAAGAATTAGAGGGAAATATAGATTATGAGGTTTATTCTGATGTGAAACCTAATCCAACGATAACTAATTGTCAAAATGGTATTGATTTTTGTAAAAAGGTTAAGGCTGATGCAATAGTAGCTGTTGGTGGTGGTTCTGTTATTGATACAGCAAAGTGTATAGCTATTGTAATTAAGAACCCTGAGTTTTATGACATAAATTCTTTAGAGGGTGCAGTAGATACAAAGAATCCATGTTTACCAATTATTGCATTGCCAACAACTTCTGGTACTGCTGCTGAGGTAACAATAAATTATGTTATTACAGATGAAAAAAATGTTGTTAAAAGGGTATGTGTAGATCCACATGATATTCCTGTTTTATCAATTGTTGATATGGAATTAATGGCAGGTATGCCAAAGATGACTGCAGCGGCTACTGGCCTTGATGCTTTAACTCATGCTATGGAAGGTTATATTACAAAAGCACATTGGGATATGAGTGATATGTTTCATTTAAAGTCTATGTGTATGACATATTATAATTTGGAAAATGCGGTTAATAAGGATAAGCAAGCTATGATTAATATGGGTGTTAGTCAATATATCGCTGGTATGGGATTTTCAAATGTTGGGCTTGGTATTGTTCATTCAATGGCGCATCAATTGGGGGCAGCTTATGATGTTGCTCATGGTATTGCTTGTGCACTTTTCTTACCTTATGTTTTAAAGTGGAATAGTAAAGCTTGTAAAAATCGTTTTAGAGCAATGGCTATAGTATTTGGCTTAGATGTTAATAATAAAAGTGATGATGAATGTGTAGATGCTGTTGTAAATGCGGTTAGGGATTTAGAAAAGAAACTTGGTGTACCTATGCATTTAAGTGAAATTGAAGGTAAAAAAATAAAGAAGGAAGACTTTGATTTGATGGCAGAAAAAGCTTTAATTGATCCTTGTACTGGTGGTAATCCAAGAGAGGTTACAAAAGAGGATATTTTAAATTTGTTTAATGAAGCTTATTAAGAAATTATATAATTAATTTCTTTTTGCTTTATATAAAGGATGTTTGTTTTATGAAGGAAAATTATAGAAAATATTTAGATGGAAATATGAACTTTGACAGAATAACATTACTCGGAATATTTGCTTTAGTAATTGTTTTATCTGGATGTTTTGGATGGCTTTATGAATTTATTTTTTATTTTTTTAATGGTGGTATGAAGCGTTTTTATTGGAGAGGTGGCAATTTTTTACCTTGGATAAATATTTATGCGACTGGTGCTATTATGGTATTTATTTTAACTTATAAGTTGAGAGATAGGCCTTTTTATGTATTTTTAGTTAGTGCGATTTCTTGTGGTGTTTTAGAATATTTTTCAGGGCTTGGAATGTATATTATTGGTCATGGAATGCGATGCTGGGATTATAATAATGAAATACTTAATTTTGGTAATATTGGTGGATTTGTTTGTTTAAGAAGTGTTACTTTTTTTGGACTTTCCAGTTTGTTTTTGATTTATGTTGTTATGCCTTTTTGTTTTTATTTAGCAAATCACATGAATAAAGAAGTATTTTTATCTATTAGTTTTACTTTGTGTTTTATTATTTTATTTGATGAGTTTTATAATTTAATATTTGCTAGGGTGCTTCATCTTCCAAGGGCTACTAGTATTTATAAAAAATTAGGAGTGCCTTTTGTTTCATTTAAATAGACTTATAGAATTTTATCTATAAGTCCATATTTTAGTGCTTCATTTGCACTTAGAAAATAATCTCTTTCAGTGTCATTTTGAATTTTATTTATATCTTGTTTTGTATTTTTACTTAATATTTTGTTTATTTTTTCTTTTAATTTTAGGATTCTTTCGGCTGCAATCTTAATTTCTGTTGCTTGTCCTTGTGCACCTCCTAATGGTTGGTGAATCATTATTTCACTATTTGGTAAGGCATATCTCATGTCTTTTTTTCCAGATGAAAGTAGAAAGGCTGCCATGCTTGCAGCCATTCCAATACAGATGGTTGAAACATCACTTTCAATATAATTCATTGTATCGTAAATAGCAAATCCAGCAGTAATGGAACCACCTGGTGAATTTATGTATAGATTAATAGGTTCATTATTAATTGAATCTAGGTATAACATTTGAGCTACTATACTGTTGGCTAGGTTATCATTTATTTCACCTGATAATATTATTATTCGATCTTTTAATAATCTTGAGTATATATCATAAACTCTTTCTCCATCACTATTTTTTTCAACAACATTTGGAATTAAACTCATATTATCACCTTCTATTAATATAATAGGTGTAAAGGAGAAATATTATTCATAAAAAAACATGACAAATTTAGATAAATATGCTAAGCTAAAATATGAAAGTAGGTGACATTTATGAATTTAAAATATAAAGATAAAAATATTGTTTTAGATACTAAAACTAGTCTTTACGAAGTTTCAAAACAAGTTCAAGATGATTTTGAATACCCAATTGTAGGGGCTAAATTAAATCATTTTTTAGTTGGTTTAAATGCACAAGTTGTGTCTGATAGTATAGTAGATTTTTATGATATTTCATCAAATGTTGGTAATAGAATTTATTCTAGAAGTTTAGAATTTTTATTAACTGTTGCGAGTAAAAAAATATTAGGTTCTAGTGCTGATATATTAATTAATTATTCTTTAGAAAACGGTATATATTGTGAAATAACAGGGGTAGATGTTTCTAAGGAATTGCTTGATAAGATTGAAGATAAGATGCATGAGATGGTAGAGGCTAAAATACCTTATATTGAAATGTATGTTAATCGTTTTTCCGCACTTAATTATTTTAAGGCACATAATCAACTTGATAAAGTTGATAGTTTAAGATATATTACTAATAAAACTATAACGCTTTATTCATTAGATGGTGTTTTTGATTATTTTTATGGACCTTTAGTTTATGATACATCAGTTCTTAAAAATTTTGGAATTATTTATTTGAAAGAAAATAGTTTTATATTGACATATCCTTCTTTAAAAAATCCAAATAAGGTTGATGAGTATATACATCATAAGTTAACGTTTGATACTTATAAAAATTTTCAGGAATGGGGAAGAATTATAAATATAAGTACGGTTTTTCAGTTAAATGAAATATGTACTAATGGTGGTTATTCTGATGTTGTAAGATTATTTGAAACTCATTATGAGGATCAATTATCCCAAATTGCTGAAGATATTTTTCAAAATAAGGATAAAATAAAGTTAGTTTTACTTGCAGGTCCTTCTTCTAGTGGTAAAACAACTACAGCTAAAAAATTAGGTTTATATTTACGTGTAAAAGGTATAAAATCGCATAAACTATCATTGGATAATTATTTTGTTGACCGTGATAAAGCAGTTAGGGATGAAAATGGTAATTTAGATTTTTCTAGTATGGATTCTATTGATACAAAGTTATTTGAAGAAAATTTAAAAAATCTTTTGGATGGTAAGTTAACGGAATTACCATATTATGATTTTGTGTCTGGTAAGAAAATATTTAAAGGTGATAATTTAAAAATTGAACAAGGTGAGGTTTTAATTATTGAAGGAATTCATACTTTAAATGAACAGTTAACTAAAATAATTCCAAGGGATAATAAGTTTAAAATATTTATGAGTCCTTTAATACATTTAAAATTAGATAATCATAATAGGGTGCATACAACTGATGTTAGAAAATTAAGAAGAATTGTTAGGGATAATTTATTTAGAGGGACGAATGCGGAGACAACACTTGCAATGTGGTCAAATGTTGATAAAGAAGCAAGTTTAAATATTTATCCATATCAAGATGATGCGGATGCGATGATAAATTCATCGCTTGGTTATGAATTAAATGTGTTAAGAACGTATGCGGAGCCATTGCTTTATGGAATTGATTTTAATAGTGATCAGTATCCAGAAGCGGTTAGACTGATAAATTTACTTAGAAATTTTTTATCAATAACTAGTGAGGTTGTTCCTAAGGATTCTATTTTAAGAGAATTTATTGGTGGCAGTGTATTTGAAGAAGATTGAGGAGGAATAGAATGATAAAAGTTGCAATTAATGGATTTGGACGTATTGGAAGATTGGTATTTAGAATTATGGAAGAGGATGAAGATATTGAGGTAGTTGCTATAAATGATTTAACTGATTCTAAACAGTTAGCTTATTTACTTAAATATGATACATCTCATAGAAAGTATTTACCAAATGAAATATCTTATGATGAAGATGGTATTATTGTAAGAGGAAGAAAAGTAAAAATATATTCAGAACTTGATCCTAATAATTTACCATGGGGCCAGTTAGGAATTGATGCTGTATTTGAATGTACTGGTAAATTTACTGATAAAGAAAAAGCTATGTCTCATATTAATGCAGGAGCTAAAAAGGTTATTATTTCCGCACCTGCTAAAGGGGATTTGAAGACAATTGTATATGGCGTTAATGAAAATATTTTAGATGGAACTGAACAGGTTATAAGTGCGGCTTCATGTACGACTAATTGTTTAGCTCCAGTTTTAAATGTTTTAAATAATAGTTTTGGTATAAAAAATGGATATATGACAACGGTACATGCTTATACAAATGATCAAGCTACGTTAGATGTTGCTCATAAAAAAGGTATTCAAGCAAGAAGGGGCAGGGCAGCTGCAGCTAATATAATACCAACTTCAACTGGAGCTGCTAGTGCTATTGGTAAGGTTATTCCATCTTTAAGTGGTAAGTTAGATGGAAATGCTATAAGGGTTCCTGTAACAACTGGTTCTGTTATAGATTTGACTTTACAGTTAAATAGTAAGGTTACTAAAGAGCAAATTAATGAAGTATTTAAAGAAAATTCAAATGATACATTAGGTTTTACTACTGATCCTATTGTTTCAAGTGATATTATTGGTGATACACATGGTGGTGTTGTTGATGGACTACTTACTGATGTACTTGAAACTGCAGATGGTGATTTAGTTAAGGTTATTGCTTGGTACGATAATGAGATGAGTTATTCAGCGCAGATGGTTAGAACAGCTAAATATTTATTTAAATCTAGTGTAAACTAGGTTTTTATTTTAAAAAAATGTATAATATATGTAGGTGATGAAAATGTATTGTCCAAAATGTGGAGTAGAAAATGATGAAGAATCTTTCTTTTGTAAAAAATGTGGTTTTCCATTAGATGAAAAACCTGAAAGTTTTGAAAAAGTTAAGTATAAAAAAGGAAAAACTAAAGTAAAAACTAGGAAAAAAAATAAAGTAAAATATGTTGATAGAAATAAAGAAAAAGGTAAAATGAATTTGTTTCAAAAATTTATGATGTTATTTTTTATTTTATTAAGTTTATCTGCTTTAGGTCTTGCTGGATTTTTAGGCTATTATATTTATACAAATCAAAATATTGATGTTCCTTCTGTTACTGGTTATAGTTATGAAAGTGCTTGTGAGATACTTAAAAATAGAAAATTACAATGTGTTAAGGTTGAAAAAATAGTTAATGATGAAGATAATGATAAAATTGTTATTAGTCAAAGTAAAAAAAGTGGGTCTAAGGTAATGGAAAATACAACTATTAAATTAACTGTTGGTGTTTTAGATACAAGTGTGTTGGTTCCTAATTTAATTGATCTTAATTTGAATGAAGCTATAAGTATTTTAAATAAGAGTAATATAAAATATAAATTGGTTTATTCTGCTTCAGATAAAGATAATGATGTTGTTATAAATCAAAGTATAAAAAAAGGCAAAAAAATTAAGTTAACTGATATTTTAATCATAACTGTTTCAAAGAATGATGATGATAAAACAGATAGTAAGACTGATGATAGTAATGAAATTAATGAAAATAATGAAACTTCAAATGACGTATCTAGCTGATACGTTTTTATAAAATCACTTGTTATTATTATAAAAATGTTATAGAATAATTGTAGGTGATAAGAATGAGAAAAGGGTTTACTTTAATTGAATTACTTGCAATTTTAACAGTACTTGGAATTATTATTTTGGTGTCTGTTCCATCTATTATGGATACAAATAAAAAGTCACAGGAAAATGATTATACTGAATATAAACATACTGTTGAGAAGGCTGCTGAGGTTTATTTGGAAACTCATTCTGAAAAATTTGAAAAATTTTATGATGTTAAGTCAACGAATGGTAGTGAGGTGACAATAAAGTCTGAAGATTTGGTTGCTTTGGGTTATATACAAGGTAGTTTACAAAATCCAAAGACTAAGGTAAAAATAATTGAAGAGGCTAGTTATGTAGAGGTTAAAAATAATAATGGTACGTTAGAATATACTTATGTATTACCATAGGAGGATATTATGAAAAAGACAATAAAAGATTATGATTTATTAGGCAAAAAGGTTATTATTAGATGTGATTTTAATGTTCCAATTGAGGATGGAATTATTAAAGATGATAGTAGAATAAGAGCTAGTTTAAAAACTATTAGGTATGCTAGAAAAATGGGGGCTAAGGTTATATTACTTTCTCATTTGGGAAGGGTTAAGTGTGAAGATGATAAGAAAAAATATACTTTAGAACCTATTGCAGAAAGATTAAGTAAGTTATTAAGAAAAAAGGTTATTTTTATTAATGAAACTCGTGGTAAATTATTAGAAGATAAAATTAATAGTATGAAAAATAAGGATGTTATTTTGATTGAAAATACTAGGTTTGAAGATTTTCCTGATAAGAAGGAAAGTAATTGTGATGAAAATTTAAGTAAATATTGGGCTAGTTTAGGTGAAATATTTATAAATGATGCTTTTGGAACTATTCATAGGGTTCATGCTTCAAATTATGGAATTGCGAAAAATATTGAAAATGGAATTGGCTTTTTAGTTGAAAATGAAATTAAAAAATTAAATAAGTTAATGTTAAAACCTAGAAAACCTTATGTTATTGTTTTAGGTGGTAGTAAGGTTAGTGATAAAATAGGGGTAATTAGTAATTTGATTGATAAGGCTGATTATATTTTAATTGGTGGTGGAATGGCTTTTACTTTTTTAAAGGCTGCTGGATTTAATGTGGGAATGTCTATTTTAGAAAAGGATAAAGTAGGCTATTGTAGTGATTTACTTAATAAGTATGAGAATAAAATTATTTTACCAATTGATGTTATTACATCATGTGAAATTTCTGATAAGGCAGATGTTAATGAAAGATTTATAAATGAAATTGAAGCTGATGAGATTGGGTTAGATATTGGCCCAAAAACGGTTGAGGTTTTTAAACAATATTTAGATGATTGCAGAACGATATTTTTAAATGGCCCACTTGGATATTTTGAATTGAAACCTTTTGAAAATGGTACTAAGAAGATATTAGAAATTATTTCTGAATCTAAGGCTTATACTGTTATTGGTGGTGGTGATTCTGTAAGAGGAGTTAATGAATTTAATTTGAGTGATAAGATAAGCCATATTTCAACTGGTGGAGGAGCTAGTTTAGAATATTTAGAAGGGAAAGCTTTAAAAGCTTTGGATATAATTGATGAAAAATAATAAACGTAATTTTATTATAATTTTAATTCTTACTTTGTTAGTGCTTTATTTAGCTTTAAAGGATAATTTTCAGGAAAAGGTTAAGTATTTATTTTCATTTGATATTAAATGGTTATTAATTGCTTTTTCTTTGATTTTATTATATTGGTTTTTAAAGGGATTAGTTTTATATTTTTGTAGTAAAAAAGTATATGATAAGTATAGTGTTAAACAAGGTATTTTACTTATGGTTACTACTCAATTTTTTCATGCGATTACTCCTTTTTCATCTGGTGGGCAACCTTGGCAGATATATAAGTTGAAAAAAGATGGTCTTTCTTTGGGACAGTCTAGTAATGTTATAATTCAGGATTTTATTGCTTATCAAATAGCTTTAGTTTTATTAGGGGCGATTGCTATCATTTCAAATTGTCGCTTTCATTTATTTTCAGCTAGTGCTATTTTAAAAAAGTTAGTTGTTTTAGGTTTTACAATAAATACTTTAGTTGTTATTTTTCTATTTTTAGTCGCATTTAGTAAGAAATGGAATAAGAAGTTGATTGATGGTTCTATTAATATTTTGTATAAATTAAAAATAGTTAAGGATAAGGAAGAAAAGTTAAGTAAATCTGAGGAATTTATTAATAATTTTCATGAGAGTGCGGTTATTTTGTTTAAAGATAAATTAAATGTTTTTAAAATTATTTTGTTGAATTTTATTGCTTTGGTTGGTCAATATTTGATTCCATTTGCTTTATTGATGGGACTTGGAATATATTTAAATCCTTTAAAGGTTATAGTTACTTCTGCTTATGTTATGCTTATTGGTTCTATGATGCCAATTCCTGGAGGTACTGGAGGACTTGAGTATAGTTTTATTTCATTTTTTAAGAATTTTATAACGGAACCAATTTTATCAAGTGTGATGATTGTTTGGAGAATAGTGACATATTATTTTGGGATTTTAATAGGAGGATTGACTCTTTCTTTTAACAAGGAGGCTAAATAATGAGAATAGGAATTTTTACTGAAACTTATACACCATATATTAGTGGCCTTGTAACAAGTGAGCTTATGTTAAAGAAGGCTTTGGAGAAAAAGGGTCATGAGGTTTATGTTGTGACTGCTAATTTGGAAAATTTTCATTATGAGTATGATAATAAAGATAGGGTACTTAGAATTCCTGGTATTCCTACTGGTATATATGATTCAAGGCTTACTAGTATTTATCCTATTAAGGCTATTAATAAGATTAGAAGTTGGCATTTAGATGTTATTCATTCGCAAACTGAGTTTGCTATTGGGACGTTTGCTAGATTGTTCGCTAAACAATATAATATTCCAATTATTCATACATATCATACTATGTATGAGGATTATGTTTATTATATAACTAAGGGTCATTTTGATAAATCTAGTAAAAAATTACTTGAATATTTAACTAAATTTTATTGTGATAGGACGATAATAGAACTTATTGTTCCAACTAAAAAAGCTTATGATTTATTTAAGAAAAAATATAATGTTTCTAGGAATATTCATATTATTCCAACTGGTATAGAAGTTGATAGATTTTATAAGGAAAATATTGATGTTAAAAAGTCAAATTTACTTAAGAAAAAGTATAATATAAAAAACAAGGATTTTGTTGCTATATTTGTTGGGAGGATTGCTGAGGAGAAAAATATTCCGTTTTTGATAGATGTTACTGAGAAGATAATTAAAAGGAAACCCAATTTTAAATTATTGATTGTTGGTGATGGGCCTGATAAAGAAAAGTATGAAAAGTTGGCTAAAAAGTGTGGAGATAATATTATTTTTACTGGTAAGGTTCCTTGGGATGATGTTCCTATTTATTATGATTTAGCTAATGTGTTTATTTCGGCTTCACAAAGTGAAACTCAAGGTTTAACTATTATTGAGGCTATGGCAAGTTCTCTTCCTGCTTTATGTATTAATGATGAAAGTTTTGTTGGTACTGTTGTTGATGATTTAAATGGTTATTTATTCCAAAATGAGGAAGAATGTATTGATGCTATTTTAAAAATTATGAATGATAAAAGATTATTATCTTCTTTAGAAGTGGGCGCGAGAAACAGTGCGGAGATGCATTCATCAAAATATTTTGCTGAAAGGGTTTTAGATGTTTATAATTTGGCTATTAAAAATAGAAAATTAGGTTATAAAGAGAAGATAGAAAAATTTTTTAAAAGGGTGTTTAGATGGAAAAAATGATATTTATTAATTTAAAAATGTATTTGAATACAAGGAAAGATGTTAAAAATTATATTGATAAATTAAAAGGGTTAAAGATGGTATTTTTTCCTTCTTCTATTTATATTCAAATGTTTATTGATAATGGTTTTATTTGTGGGTGTCAGGATGTATCTAGTTATCTATCAGGAGCGCATACGAGTGAGATATCTGCTGTTTCTATAAAAGATATTGGGTGTTTATATACTTTAATTGGTCATAGTGAGGTTGGAGATAATAAAGCAAAAGAAAAGATTAAAGTTTCTTTAGATAATGATTTGATTCCTATTTTATGTGTTGGTGAGAAAAAGGTTCAAGATAAATATGAAACTCTTGATAGACAGCTTTCAATACTTTCTGATATATGTGGTGAAGTGATTATTGCTTATGAGCCTGTATGGTCTATTGGAACTGGCAATATTCCTTCTTGCCATGATATAGAGGATAGTATAAATTATATTAAAAGTAAATATCCAAGCTTTAAGGTTTTATATGGTGGTAGTGTGAATGAAAGTAATATAGCTGTTTTAAATAATGTTAAAAATATTGATGGTTTTTTATTAGGAACATCTGGAGTAGATGTAGATAGTTTATTAAAAATTAAGGAAGTTGTTTTGAAATAACTTCTTTTTATTTTTTCGACAAAATTAGCTATTTTTAACTCTAGATGAAAATAAAAAACTTTTGTATAATTTTAGTAAAGCACATGTAAATGGGCTTATATAAGAAGGGGAGATAATATGAAAAATATAAATATTTTAATGATTGATGATAATGTAAATCTTATAGAAATGGTAAAAGAATATTTTAAAGATAATGAAAATATAAATATAAAATTTTCTTCTAATGACGGAGAAGATGGAATTGAGAAGATGGTTAAATTCCAAAATGAAATTGATTTGGTAATATTGGATTTGATAATGCCAAATAAGGATGGAATTTATGTTTTAAATGAAATGAAAAAAAGAGGACTTAAAAATAAGGTAATAGTTGCGACTAGTTATAATGCAGCTGAGGTAATTCGTGAAGTTTCTGAGTTTGGTGTTAGTTACTATATTTTGAAGCCGTTTGATTTGAGTATTTTAGAGAAAAGAATTTATGACATAATGAAGAAGGAAGATAGTAATCAAAATATTGATTTTTATACTAGTAATTTACAGGTTTCTATTACTAAGATGCTGCACGAACTAGGAATACCATCTCATATAAAGGGATATCAATATATAAGAGAAGCTGTTAATGTTATTTTTGAAAATCCAGGGGTAATTGGCGGAATTACTAAAGAATTATATCCATTATTAGCTGAAAAATTTGATACAACGGTATCAAGAGTTGAAAGAGCTATAAGACATGCAATTGAGGTAAGTTGGAATAGAGGTAATTTAGATTTTATGGAGGAAATATTTGGATATAGTGTTGATATTGATAAAGCTAAACCTACTAATTCTGAGTTTATGGTAACGATTGCTGATAAATTAAGATTGGATTTTCATCAGGTAAATTAATTTACATCTTAAAGTATAAATGCTATAATTATCACAGTAGGTGGTTATATGAAAAGTAGAGGGTTTACTTTAATTGAACTTTTGGGAAGTATCGTTATATTATCTATTATTGCTTTGCTTGCTTTTCCTGCTGTGCTTAGTTTGCTTAATAATTCGCAAAATGAAGTTGATAGTAGTGTCAGGCAGGTAATGATAGATGCCGCAAATGAGTATGTAAGTAATCATGTTGATGAATTTCCTAAAGCATTGATATCTGATACTGCTTTAAAAGAATATGGTAGTAGTGGTGAAATAACAGGACAAGTTTTGGTTGATAACGGATATATTAGTAGTTCTTTAATTAACAGTAAGAAAAATTGTGAGATGTTAAATGATGTGGTTAAGGTAACTAGTAATTATAAAAAATATTTTTATGAATATATAAGTAAAAATAATAAGGAGAAGTGTGCGTGATGAAAAGGGGTTTTACGTTAGTTGAATTATTGGCAGTTATTTTAATTATTGGAATAATTGCGACTATAACCACTCCAATTGTTTTAAATGTTATTGGCAGTGCTAAAGCAAAGGGATTTGAGGATAGTGCGCTTTCTTTATTAAGAGCTAGTAAAAATTATTATAGCGATCAATCTATTAGTGATGTTATTAAATTACCTTTAGAAATTAAATTTAGCGATGGTAATCAAACTAATACATATACAAATTCACAAACTAAAAAAACTGAAACAAGTTCAGAAAGATTGTTAGAATATTCTGGAACTAATCCTGATAGTGGGATTATTGAAATTAATTCTGATGGAGAAGTTTATATGGCTATTTATAGTAAATCGGCAAAAGTATGTGGTATGAAGTCTTATACGGATAAGACGTTGACTTTTACTAAGACATCTGAGGAAGAGTGTGTTACTACATCAGTGTATGCTGTAAGTAAAATTTATATGCATCCAGGAAAAGCTATTCCATCTGGTGTGAATGTTAGAACTACGCCTTCCAAAGCTATGGCCGATTGGTCTGATATCATCGGAGTTCCCGCCAATGTGTTTTTGAAACACAAATTAGTTGCTAATAAAATTTCTGAAACTTATGTTGGATTTGTTATTACTGATGAAACTGCAAAAGCAAATGATGGTATTGTGGCGGGCACTTATTATTTAAAAGGCGGTACGGGTACATACAGTTCAAATGTTGATTTGGTGAAAAAAATTTTTGATTATGATAATCATTCTGATCGCTGCTATTCAATTGATGAATATGGTTTTGAAAATTTTGCTTGTAAAATTGATGATATTGTCGTTTATATTACGAACGGTATGGTAGAAGTCTACGATGTGTCTGCTAGTTATGATTATTACAGTCATCGTTATCACCCTTTGTGTGTAATTTATAGTGGTGCCACTGAAGATGAGTTTGATGAAGCATATTGTAGATCAAATAGGCCAGAATAAGTATATGGATAAAAAGTTATATAAGATTGTGCTAGTTATTATTTTTTTACTATTGATATTGTTTGCTCGCAATGTCTTTACTAAAAAAGTTAATAAGTTTTCTAATGTTACTATTTTAAGTTCATTAAATAAAGAAATTGAAGATTATGAAAAAAACACTTTGCCTTTTACAATAAAGTATGATAAAAATTATAAGGTTTTTGTTAATGGAAAAGAATATAATAATGAAAGAATATATAAACCTGGTAATTATACAATAAAAGTTAAAGGAAAAAATAATGAAACAAGCACAGTTTCAATAAATAAGGTTACAAAGAAAAACATATATAAAATTTATACGATGACTGAAACACTTCAAGCTTTAATTGGTAATTTGGATCTTTCTAAAGATGTTGATCAAAATGCCTACATTTGGACAGCAAAGACTGGCACAATTAATTTGGACAATGTAAAAACAAACCATAAAAATGTTATATTATCAAAATATAATGCAACTTCAACTCCAAGCGCTGATGAGTTCCATGATACTGTGGTGAAAGAAATAAAAAATTATGTTAAAAGTGTATTGTTAAGTGATGATAATGCATGTTTTGAAATGTATATTCATGAGGCTGATTTTTATTTGGCTTTGGAAATATTTGATAAGTTTGGTTTGGATGATAGCAGGTATAATATTATTATGTATACTGATGGTACAAAGGGATATGTTAGAGATTATGAAATTGCTAAGGCTGATGTTTATGATGATTTTAAAAAGATGAAGAAGTTTTATTTTAATTTGGTTAATAATGTTAAGGCAAATAAAATAGATTCCAGCACTAAAAAATATTTATCTAATGGTGAATATAAATTTATATATGGCTCTTTAAAAATAGATTATATGCTTATATCAACTTTTAAAGATAATGTGAAATTATTATTGCAATTTCCAGAGGCTAGGGAATATAAGGATAATAAGGTAAATCAAGAAATGAAAAAAGCACATATTTATAAATTTTCTATGCAAGATAAGTTTAATGAATTAAATGATAAACAAAAGAAGATATTTTTTAATAATATTAATTTAAATAAAAGCGAATTAGATAATAATTATTTCAGTGATGATAAAGATTATTTAATAATTACAGGTACGGTTCCTTTTTATGGTTCTAGTTATTCAAAAGAAAAATTTGAAAAGATAATAAATAATGTTGTAAAAGATTATGGGGAAAAATATACGATACTTTATAAACCACATCCAAGAGCTTTACCAACTGAGGAACAGGAAAAATTTTTAAATAATTTAAATATTAAGGTATTACTTGGTCAAATTCCAATGGAGGCTATTAGTTTTATTTATCCCAATTTAAAATTAGGTGGATTTGTTAGTTCATTATATATGAATGTTGATAAAGGCAAAACATTATTTTTCTTTGCAAAAGATAAAGATGATTTAATTGCTCCTATAAATACTTTGTATGATAGTTTGTTTAAAAATGCTAAATTTTATAATTAATTTATTGATTTTGTGATGTGAACAAAACAATGTATTTTGAACTGTTGTGTTTAAGATATAATCAATTTTAGAAGGTCAAAATTTGATCTTCTTTTATTATGCAATTTAGAAGAGTCAAAATATAATTTTTCACTTTGGAAGAGTCTTTTTTTTGTTTATTGTAATAATTAAAATTAAACTGGAAGGAGTGATATAATGAATAATAATAAGGATGAATATAAATTTAATATGCTTTTAGATATGTGGCTTAAAGATAAAAAAAATGATGTTAAGATTCAATCTTATCAAAAATATGAAAGGTTAGTTAATAAACATATTAGATATCATTTAGGCAATATTTGTATTAATATGTTTTCTAATCAAATTTTAATTGATTATTTTAAATTATATGAAATTGAAATGCTTAGCGATTCTACTAAAAAAACAATAT
This sequence comes from Sphaerochaetaceae bacterium, assembly GCA_963609095.1. Taxonomy (GTDB): domain Bacteria; phylum Bacillota_I; class Bacilli_A; order RF39; family UBA660; genus Coprosoma. The sequence goes on from CAVDHX010000024.1 coordinate 62,788, forward strand.
TAGGAATTATTAAACAAGCGATGGAATTAGGTTGTTTTAAAAGTTATTGTAATTTTGTTAATTTTAAAATTTCTTTTAAAAAAAATAGAAATAATGATTTGATGATATTTTCTAAAAGAGAATATATGAAGATTGATAGGTGTGCATGTTTTGAAATGAATGAAAAGAAATTAGTTTTATTAATTGTTATGTATACTGGGATTAGAATAGGTGAAGCTTGTGGCTTAAAGTGGTCAGATATTAATTTGAAAAGAAAAACTATAAAAATAAATAGAACGGTTCAAAGAATTAAAGATGATGATCCTAGTTCGAAAAGAAAAACTAAGTTGATTGCTAGTTTGCCAAAATCAGAGTCTTCTATTAGAACAATTCCAATATCTAATTATTTAATTCCTTTTTTAAAAAAATTTTACAAGAATGAAGATGTTTATATTTTGACAGGAAGTGATAGGATCTATGATGAGAGAACATATGAAATTTTTTATAAAAGGTTGCTTAAGTCATGTGGCGTTTCATATCTTAAATTTCATAGTTTGAGACATTCTTTTGCAACTAATTCTATAGCGTCTGGTGTAGATGTTAAAACGTTATCTGAAATATTGGGCCATTCATCTGTTGAAATTACATTAAAGCTTTATGTTCATCCAACTTTTAATATGAAAAAAAGATCTATTGAAAAAGCTATTAAGTTCATGAAAAGTTAATAGACTTTTTTTTATTTTTTGTTATATACTGTATATGTATTAATTAGAAAAGGTTTAAAATTGAAGTAAAATGTTAAAATTATATTTTTAAATATAATTGCTTTTTATTTGCTTGCGATTGAATATAATTATGATATATAATGATAATATAAGGATGTGAGACGATGAGGGTAGTTATTAGTGCGGGTGGAACAGGTGGACATATTTATCCTGCTTTGGCAATAATAGAAAAAATTAAGCAAGAGGAACCTGATAGTGAATTTTTGTATATTGGTACACATAATAGAATGGAAAATGATATTGTTCCTAAAAAAGGTATTCCTTTTAAGACGGTTGAAATGTATGGGTTCAACAAAAAACATTTATTTAAAAATTTTAAGACTGTTAAATGCTTATTTAAGGCTTTTAATGATTGCAAAAAAATGATAAAGGAATTTAATCCTGATGTTGTTATTGGTGTTGGTGGATATGTGACGGTTCCTGTAATTGTAAGTGCTAAAAAATTAGGATATAAAACTTTTTTACATGAACAAAATTCAATTCCTGGTAAGTCTAATAAATTTTTATGTAAATATTCTGATATGATTGGTGTTTCTTTTGAATCTTCTTTGGAAAGGTTTCCGAAAGGTAAAGCGGTTCTTACGGGAAATCCTTGCAGTGAAAGTGCTAGAAATATATTAGAAATTGATAAGAAGAAGCTAGACCTAGATCCTAATAAGAAACTTGTTTTGATTGTAATGGGTTCCTTGGGTGCTGGTAGAGTTAGTAAATATTTAAAAAATGAGCTTAATAATTTTCAAGGAAAAAATTATGAAATTTTGTTCATTACTGGTAAAGATTCATATGATGATGTTTGTAAAAATAGTTATCCTTCAAATGTTAAAATTTTACCTTTTTATGAGGGATTAACAAGTATCATGAAGAAAACTGATGTAATGGTATCAAGGGCTGGGGCTTCTACTTTAAGTGAAATTATTTCTTTGCAAGTTCCTTCTATTTTGATTCCATCACCATTTGTAGCTAATAATCATCAATATTTAAATGCACTTGATTTGGTTAATAATGATGCGGCTATGATGATTGAAGAAAAAAGTTTAGATGATAAAGTTTTAGCTGGAGCAGTTGATGATTTAATTAATAATAAAAATGAATGTTTTAAATATAAGAATAATTTGAAGAAAATGCAGGTTAATGATAGCGCGGAGATTATATATAATGAGTTGAGAAAAATAATAGGATAAAAGGTGATTTTGTGGCAAAAAAGAAAAGAAAGTTAAAGAAAAAAAATATATTTTTTGTATTTTTTATTGTATTTGTTTTTTTATTAGGTTTATCTTTTTTTTCTGATATAAAAATTAATAATATTGTTGTTAAAAATAATGTTTTATATAGTGATTGGGAGATTATCAAAAAAGCTGGTCTTGGTGATTATCCTAGTTTTCTTAAGACTTTAACTATTAATACTTCAAAGAAGTTGGAAAGTGATCCATATATTAAGTCAGCTAAAGTAAAAAAAAGATTTTTAAATGATATTGTTATTGATGTTGAGGAAAATTTACCATTATTTTATTATTTGCCTAAGAAAAAGACTATTTTAATGGATAAAACGGAAACGGATGATAATTTTTCGGTTCCAACTGTTATAAATTATATTCCTGATAAGATTTATTCTAAATTTTTAAAGTCTATTTCTGGTATTGATTATTCAATTATTAAAAGAATTTCTGAAATTAAATATGATCCTAATGATGTTGATAATGGAAGATTTTTTCTTACTATGAATGATGGTAATCAAGTATATTTAACTTTAAGTAAATTTTCTAGCCTTGATAATTATTTAACTATTATAAAAGAATTTAATAATAAAAAGGGAATTTTGTATTTGGATTCTGGTGAATATTTTGAAGTTAAGGAATAAAAGTTTTATTTAAAACTTAAATTTAGTTTACATTTTGTTTGCAATAAGGTAAAATTATAGTATAATTAATGATAGACCGTAGGAGGATGATGTTATGGAACATGTTTATGCAAGCATGGAATTTGGTAGTGATTCAGTTAAACTTGTTGTTTGTGAACTTTATCAGAATCATTTAAATTTACTTGCTGCATCTACTATTCCTTCACGCGGAATAAAAAAGGGATTGATTGTTGATCCTAGTTTGACTAAAAAGTCTGTTATGCTTGCTTTGAAAGATGTTGAGGATATGATTGGTGTAAAAATAAAAAAGGTTATTGTTTGCGTTCCTAATCATATGGCTGAATATAAGATTATTAAAGGTGAGTGCAAGGTGGCTGGTGATTTGATTAGTGCTAGTGATATGATTAATTCATATAAGGCTGGAATAAAGAAGAATCTGTTACCTAATGAAGAATTTGTAACGGTTGTACCTATTGATTTTAAAATAAATGGTAAGACTGTTATGAAAGATCCTAAAGGTTTCCCTGGAACTGTTTTGATGGGTAGAGCTGTTATGGTAACGACACCTAAAAAAAATGTTTATTCTGTTGCTAGTATTGTTGAAAGTTTAGGCGTTGAAATTGTTGATATTTCTGTTGGAAGCATTGGCGATATTAATTGCTTTAAAAATGAAAATTTGGATAAAACTGTTAGTGCTGTTATTAATATTGGTGCTGAAATTACGACTGTATCTTTGTATAATAAATCTATTCCTGTAAGTACTAAGATTATTGGTATTGGTGGAAAAAGTATTGAACAAGATTTGGCTTATATGTACAAAATTGATATTAATGAAGCAAGAAATATTAAGGAAAAGTTTGCTTTAGCTCATAAGAAAAATGCAAATGTTAATGAGGTGTATGAAACTCAAAATGTTGATAATGTTAAGATTAAAATTAATCAATCTGCTGTTTCTGAAGTCGTTATGAGTAGGATAGAAGATATTTTGTCACTTGCAAAAAATACGTTAAATGACTTAACAAATAAGCAAATTCAGTATATAATAGTAACTGGTGGAGTGAGTAATATGATTGATTTTGAATATTGCTTAAACGATGTTTTACCAAGTGCGAATAAAGGGACTGTTAAATTAATTGGTGCTAGAAATAATAAATATAGTTCTGTAATTGGAAATATTATTTATTTTCTAAATACTTTAAAGTTAAAAGGGATGGATTATTCTATGTTTAGTGAAAGTGATATGGATGAAATTTCATCACCTAAACAAAATATTTTAGATGATACAATGCTTGGAAAGGTATTTGGATACTTTTTCGGCGAATAGGAGGAATTATAATGATGGGAATTGAAATGGATCAATTGGCAAAAATAAAGGTAATCGGTGTTGGCGGCGGAGGCTGTAATGCTGTTAATAGAATGATTGAATCGGTTGAGGGAGTAGAATTTATTGTTGCAAACACTGATTCTCAAGTGCTTAATAATTCAATGGCAGAAAATAAAATTCAAATAGGAACTGAACTTACTCATGGACTTGGTGCAGGTGCTAATCCTCAAATTGGTAAAGAGGCTGCTTTAGAATCTAAAACTGAATTGGAAGAAGCTTTGAAAGGAGCAGATATGGTATTTATCACTTGTGGTATGGGTGGTGGAACTGGTACTGGTGCAGCTCCTGTTATTGCAGATATTGCTCAAAATTCTGGGGCTTTAACAATAGGAATTGTTACAAAACCATTTTCTTTTGAAGGTAAGAAGAGGATGACCCAAGCTTTAGATGGTATTGAAGAATTAAAAAAACATGTTGACACTTTGATTGTTGTTCCTAATGATAGATTAAGAGAAATTATTGATAAATCAACACCGCTTTTAGATTCGTTTAAAGAGGTTGATAATGTACTTCGTCGTGGGGTTCAATCTATTTCTGATTTGATTGCTTGTCCTGGATTAATTAATTTGGATTTTGCTGATGTTAAAACTGTAATGGAAAAACGTGGTAATGCTTTGATTGGTATTGGTGCTGGTGTTGGTGAAGATAGAGCCGTAGAAGCCGCTAATCAAGCTGTTTTAAGTCCACTTTTAGAAACTAGTATTGATGGGGCTACTGATGCTATCATCAATGTTACTGGTGGACCTAATTTAACTTTATTTGAAGTTGAAGAAGCAGTAGAAACTGTTAGAAAATCTGCTAATACTGATATTAATACAATATTTGGTGCTGTTATTAATGAAAATTTTACTGATGAATTAATTGTAACAGTTATTGCTACTGGATTTGATCAGGCAAAAGAAAAAAAAGATGAAGATGTAGTACCTATTGCTGGATTAGATGATGAGGATACTGTTATTCCAGTATTTCTAAGAAAAAGAGGCAATTATTAAAATTGTCTTTTTTAAATAATAAGGTGATTTAAGTGGAAAGATTACAAAAAATAATAGCAAATAGTGGATATTGTTCTAGAAGAAAAGCAGAAGAATTAATTAAAAAAGGTTTAGTTAAGGTTAATGGTAAAGTTGTTTCTGATTTGGGGGTTAAGGCTTCATATAGTGATACTATTATGGTAAATGATATTACTTTAAAATTAGAGGATAAGGAGTATGTTTTACTTTATAAGCCAAGGGGCGTTGTTACTTCTGCTCACGATGAAAAGGGTAGAAAAACAGTTGTTGATATTGTAGAGTCAACGAATAGATTATATCCTGTTGGTAGATTAGATTATGATACTAGTGGGGTTATTTTACTTACTAATGATGGTGAATTAACTAATTTACTTATACATCCTAGACATGAAGTTGAAAAGGTTTATTTGGTGAAAATTGATGAATTAGTAATTCCTACAAGGGTAAAGTCTTTAGCTTCTGGCGTGATTATTGATGGTGTAAAAACTTCAAAAGCAAAGGTTAAAATTAAAAGATTAGATAGAAGAAAAAAAACTTCACTAATTGAATTAACAATTCATGAAGGAAGGAATCATCAAGTTAAAAAAATGTTTGAAGCAATTGGTTATAAGGTTTCAAAATTAAAAAGGGAAAAGTTTGCGGGACTTGATTTATCTGGTTTAAAATCTGGCGAATATAGACATTTAAATATTAAGGAAGTAAAAAAATTATATGCTTTAGGTAAAAAATAAAGAAACTTATTCAGTTTCTATTTCGATGGCTTCAGTTGGGCAACCTTCTGTGGCCATTTTTACTTCATCGTTAATTTCTTGCTTAATGACTTCAGCAAGTCCATCATCTCCAAAGTCAAATACATCTGGACATATTGCAGTGCATGCACCACAACCAATACATTTTTCTTTATCAACACTAACTTTATCCATTATAATTCCTCCCATATAAAAATTATATTTGTAATCATTAAAAAAAGCAATACCTTGCCTTTAAAAAAATATCAAAATATGGTATCATTAAAATAAGAGGTGGTACGGGTGGCATCAAGGATGGATCGTTATTATAAGAAAAATACTAGTAATTCATCAAGGACTGATAGAAATAAAACATTATATAATAGTATTTATTCATATGGTAAATATAGTAATATTGAGGGTATTGCTTCAATTGATAATACAAATGAAATTGATATTACAAAAATAAAAGAAATGCTTGATAATAGGGAGAAATATCAGGTGGAAAGAAAATATCGTAAGTTAACAAATAGTGAGGATGTTAAGGAATTGCCTGTAGTTCATAAAAAATATAATGAAGATGAGAATAAAAATTATGATATTATGGATGTTTTATCTAAGGCGAGGGAGAGTAAAATGCCTGATGATAAGGAAAGAGTTTTAAGTAAAACTAGTTATGATGTATTAAAAAGTTTAAATTTAAAATCTCATTTTAATGCTGATGATTATACTGATGATGATATTAAAGATATGATTCAAACAATTTCTAATACTAGTATGCTTAATAAGATGGATGATATTGATTTGGCTAATGATATGTTTAGTGATTTGAAGGGTAAAAATGATGATACAAAGGTTTCTGATATAAAGGATATTAAGGAGTTAATTGATGAGACTAAGAAAAAAGAACAAACTATGGATAATTCATTTTTTACTTCAAATATTAAGTTAAAAAAAGCTGATTTTGTTGGTTATAAAAATAATAAATCATCGGTTTTTAAAACTATTTTAATAACAATTATAATTTTAGGAATTATTACAGTTATTGGAATTTTGGTTGCTAAAAAACTAAATCTATTTTAAAACCTTACATTTAATAAAAATAGCAAAAGGAATTATAAAAAATATAATATAAAGTATATAAATAAGATAATTTTGAAAAAAATATTCACTCGTTCCATGAGTTAAGAAAATAACATTAGATATAAAACTTATAGCAATGCAAATAACAATTATTATTTTGTTATTTGTTTTTTTATCTACTTTAAAAATTACCTTTATTCCTTCTTTAATAAAAAATAATCCTATAATTATTAAAACAAACAAAGCAAATATCCATTCCAAAGATAAAATACTCTCAATTCTGTTGGCTATCTCTAAAACACTGACCCTTTTTAACAAATGAAAACTAGGGTAGTCATAAAGTGAAGCTAAATCTATACCAAAAATACTTATTGTTAAAAACATAATATTTAAAAGAGAAATAGTAGCAAATAAATAAAATAAAAAATTTTTTTTAGCCGAATAATTAATTATTTTATTATTAGGTATAATTGTTAAAAGAAATATTGGTAAAACATTATAAGCAATAAAAATAAAAGACCCACATAAAATATTTTTAGGTCTTGTAAATAAAATGGGTTTTAAATTGTCAATATTTATACCAGAAATCAAGCCTAAAATTATAAAAATCATAAATATTATAACAACATAAAATAAAATCAAACTAACCTTACTAACAACATGAAAATCTTTACTAACAGCATAGCAAATAGGTAAAATTACCGCACTAGTTATTATCCAAGTAGATGTTTTATATAAAAACTGTGAATCAATAAAATGAATTAAATTCCAAAAATTGCATATTGTAAAAATCAATACACCAATTAAAATAATAAAATTTAAACTGCGGCAAAATTTAAAATTATTATTAATAATATCTATAATATTTTTATTTGGATTATTTATTTTAATAAAATGAAATAAAAAAAACGGAATAACACCTAATATAATACCTAAAATAATACTTATCCAAGCATCTTCACTGCACATAGAAATTAAAATACCTACAGTAACTTCTATAAAGCATGCCCTTATTAAAAAAAACAAAATAGTATTATATTCTAATGAAGAAATTTTTCTCATTTTGCCGCCTCCTTTATAGTTTTAGCAAGTGATCCAGTTGCAGAAATCTTTAAATTACAGTTGATTTTAACATTAATTTTAGGAAAATATTTATCATTCCATTTTGATTTTATTTTGTTCCACTTCTTTGGATTATTCTTATAAATAATATTTCCAAATCCAAATATATCAGTTTTATAATTTTTTTTCATTTTTAAAATGACCCTTTGTAAATCTTTTTTAGCTTGCTTATTCCAAGCATTTTCTATATTTTCTAAAACCTTATAATCTTTAATATTAATATTTCCATTAACATTATAAATATTTCCTTTACCATATACATTAATATTAAAACTATTATCTCCATCATACTTTATTATCGTCTTTAAATTTCTAGAATCAATACTAATATTTTCACCTTTATACTTTATAGTATAATTTAACTCCTTAGTATCATTTTTTAAAATATTTATAGACTGACTTTCTTTTTTAGTAACAAATCCTTTTAATTTATCCTTTCGATAAATAGCTAAAGGACCTAAAGCAAGATAAGACTCAGGTGTCGTTGTTTCTAAATTCTTTTCATTACTACCTTTCTTAACACTACCTTTAATAGTAATTGATGGTAAAACAGGATCTAATCCTTGTTGCAAAGAAGTACCAATAAACGTACTATAACTAACCGAAGTTGCAATTGATTTAGAATTTTGATTAGATTCAATTAAAGTCGCAATATTTTGAGAAGGAAAAGATTCAAGTGGAGATACAATCTTTAAAATATTGCCAGCTTTAACATTTTTAGCTTGAAGAAGATAAAACTTTTTTCTAGTTTGAGGATTTCTAAGAAGCCAATCAGCAGACTTAAAAAAGCCTTCTTCAGCAATATTCTCAGATATAATAACAACATTAATATGTCCAAAATAAAGCCTTTTAGGACTTATCTGATCAATTGTTTGAGCAGCTTCAGGTATCGTTTTGCCACTACCTTTATAAACAGTAGTTTTAGCTTCTCCTTCTTTACTACTTGTCTCAGCCTTAGGAGCATTTGCAATTAAAAAACTAAGTTCATATCCATCATTACTTTTATCAATACCAACAGCTGTAACAATGGATAACTTATTTAACTCCGCATAATTACCACAACCACATAAAAATAAAGTAATAATAAATAAAATTAATTTCTTCATAAACCTCTCCTTTGTCTATGTGGATTTTCTTTACTAATATATTTTGGCCTTATAAACATCTTATTATTTGGAAATTTTACAATCGCATTTTGCTGCCCATAAATATCAAAAGGAGCGAAAGGAGAGATATAACTAGTATATAAATTTTCTAAACTTGCCATTTTAATAAGCCAAATAATACTCATACACATTATTCCAATAAGACCTAAAAGACTTGCAGAAAGCATAAACAAAAATCTCCAAGATCTAATTGCATTCATAAAATCAATATCAGTAAAAATTAAACTACAAATAGAAGTTACAGCTACAATAATAACACTTATTGGTGACACAATACCTGCATCAACTGCAGATTGACCTAAAACTAAAGCACCAACAATACTCATTGCAGCCGACATACTACTAGGAGAACGAATATTACTTTCCCTAATAATTTCAAAAATAACCTCTAACATAATAATTTCAAAAGCAGTTGGGAAAGGAACTCCCTCCCTTTGGACAGCAATAGAAATTAATAATTTATCGGGTATCGTATTTTGATCATAAGTCGTAATAGCAATATAAATAGCTGGTGTAAATAAAGTTATAATTAAAGCAAGTAACCTAAGTAATCTAGTAATCGAAACATTAGATGATTTTTGATTTTTATCAGCCGAACTATGAATATAATCAATAAAAACAGTAGGTAAAATTAAAACAAAAGGGGAATTTTCTACAAAAATAATTATTTTACCATCCAAAAGTGCCTCAGATGCGACATCAGGTCTTTCACTACTTTGAATTTGTGGAAAAATAGATTTTTTATCAAGAAGATAATCTCTTAAATTACCACTATCCAAAACCCCATCAATATCAATTTTACTTAATCTATTCATAATTATATTTAACTTTTTTTCATCCGCAATTCCATTAATATAAGCAATAGTAACTCTTGACATTGTTCTTCTACCTATCTTTAAATCCTTAAACCATAAATTTTCATCTTTAATTCTTTTTCTAATTAATCCTAAATTTTTAGAATGACTTTCAGTAAATCCATCCTTTGGTCCTCTTAAAACAGGCTCACTAGTTGCCTCACTAACACCTCTATCCAAAGAAGCCCTTGTTTCCATTACAATTGCTTCATCTACGCCATCCACACAAATAATAGTAAAACCACTCGAAAGATAAAAAGGAAACTGTTTAAAATCTTTAATCGTAAATAACTGACAATTAAATAAACTGTTTTTTAAAACACTAAATAAACTATCAAAAAAAGACTTATCATCTTTAGCGTATAAAGTACCTTTAATTATAAAATCAGATATCGTTTTAGCTTCAGAAGAACTTTCTAGAAAAACCACACCAACATTTTTATTTTTAACCTTTATCAAACGAGTATTTATATCAGGTGAATTACCATAAATAAACTTAACTTTTTCAATAGCCAACTTCGCATTCTTACATATTTTTTCCATATTATACCTTTCCTTCTTTTTATATTATGGCTATTTAATATTAAAATTATGTTATAATGTTTCATATGGAAAAGATTTTAGTAAAATGTGAAAAATTAGATAATTTTGGAAGAGGAATAGTTAAAATTAACAATAAAATTATGTTTGTTAAAAACTTGCTTCCTGGCGAAGAAGCATACATAGTAAAAACATTAGATAAAAAAAATTACATGGAAGGAAAAATAATAGAAATTATAAAAAAATCACCTGATAAAGTAGAAGGAAAATGTAAAAATGAAGATTGTGGATGTGATTTAAAACACTTAAAATACAGTAAACAATTAGAATATAAGGAAGAAAAATTACGTAATATATTTTTAAAATTTTTAAATATGGATAATATTGTAAATCATATTATTTATGGTAATAAAAATTGGAACTATAGAAATAAAGTAACTTTAAAGGTGCGGGGGAAATGTGGCTATTATAAAAATAAAACGCATGACTTTGTAGCTATTGAAAGACATGAATTAGCAAATGAAAAAATAAATAAAATAATATCTTTACTTAATGAAGAAAATTTAAGTAATGTTACTGAAATTGTTATAAAAGCTTATGATGAGATTATGATAGCAATTACTGGAAAAATGAACATTGATAATTTAAAAAAACATGCTGATAGTATATACATGAATAATATTTGTGTATATGGGAAAAAGTATGTTTATAATCATATTAATAATTTAAAATTTTTAGTTGGCAGCGAAGCTTTTTTTCAAGTTAATAATGAAATAACCGAAAAGCTTTATAAAGAAGTTTTAAATAATATTGATGGCAACAACGTATTAGATTTATATTGTGGTACAGGTACAATTAGTTTATTCTTAGCCCAAAAGGTTAAAAATGTATTAGGTATAGAAATAAATAAAGATGCAGTTGAATGTGCGAATATGAATAAAAAAATAAATAATATTAATAATGTTAATTTTATATGTGGGGATGTTTCTAAAGAAATAGATAAATTATCGTTTAAACCAGATTGTATTGTTGTTGATCCACCAAGAGCGGGACTTACTAAACAAGCAATTGGTGATATATTAAAAATTAGTCCTAAAAAAATTATATATGTTTCATGTGATCCAGTAACTTTAGCACGTGATATTAAAATGCTTGATAAATATGAAGTTATAAAAGTTACTCCATTTGATATGTTTCCACAAACACATCATGTTGAATGTGTTTCAGTACTACATCGAAAAGGCCTTGAAAAATAAGGCTTTTTGATTTTTAGCAAAACTAAAAAAAGTGATATTTTGTTGTAAAAAATGATAAAAAATCAAAAAATATTCAGAGGGTTGTTTGAGTATGATATGTACACGACGCTGATATAAGTGGTATGTGGAAACATATACTAATCGTTTTTTTTATAATGAATGTGCGATTTATTTACATATTTAACATATATAAATTATTATTATATAATATAGATAACAAACAGAGGGAGTGTGGTTATAATGAAAAAAATAAAACTACCTATTAAAAATATAGAAACTAACATAATTTTAAATGCCTTAATACAATTTAAAAATGATAAATTAAAACAAGGTATCTATACAGAACCTATTGATGAACTAATTTTAAAATTAAATAAAATTTATTAAACATATTTGAACTGATTAAAAATGGTCAGTTCTTTTTGGTACGGAAATTTAAAATCTGTGAATAGTAACAAAAAATACATTCCTTCTTGTAATACTTCATTACACTGTTTATTATATTAGGAAAATACACGGAAATTACTAGGAAAATACACGGAAATGTGATATGATTATTTTAGTTAATAAATGGAGGTTTA